>JBIIIA010000310.1:0-4350 GCA_044235195.1 Thermoflexales bacterium | reverse complement strand
GCTGCCAGCGTTTCTGGGCGCCGGCTACCTGGCGCAGCGCGCGAGCGCCGCAGGCGAACTGAACGCAGTGGCCTCGTACGAACCGGCAGTCGTGCTGCTGCTGCTGGGCGCCGGGCTGGTCATGGGAGCGCTTCCGTTGTTCACGTGGGTGTACGCCACTGCGCAGGACGCCCCGCCGCTGGCCATGGCGTTTCTCAGCACGGTGGGTGCCGGCGCCGTTGCGTTTCTCCTGCTCACCTTCATGCGCGAGTTCGAATGGTTCCGCAGCAGCAACGCGCTCCTCACGGCGCTGCGCACGGGTGGAATGATTCTGTTGATCACGAGCGCGTTGCTGAGCTGGACGCAGCAGACGCTCGGGAAGCTCATGGGCAGCGCGCTGCTGTTGGATCTCGGCTGCGTGCTGCTCGCCGCCGTCGGCCAGACGCAGCAGGGCGCGGAGGCGATCGCGTTCGGCATCCTGGGGCGCGCCGCATCGCTGGGGCTGTTCGGCATCGGCGCGGCGTGGCTGCGCGACCGCAGCGGCGGCGACGACCTCGACGCCATTCGCGGCCGCGGCGCGCGCGAGACGTGGGCGGCGCTGGCCGTCGCCGTGGGCGGCCTGTCGCTGGCCGGCTTTCCCGGAACGGTCGGCTTCGTGTCGGCATGGACGACCATGCGCGCGCCGGGCGTCGACGTCGAGACCATCGTCGTCATCGTGCTGGCCGGCGTCAGCGTGGGTGTGGGCGTGCTGCGCATCCTGCACGCATTGTTCGATGGAGAAAACAAGGCGGAGAGCGAGGCAGGGAATGAACAGGAGCCGATGAGCAGTCAGCGCTGGACGATCGTCGTCCTCGTGGCGCTCGTGCTGCTGCTCGGGATCTTCCCGGCGCTGATCGCGCCGCTGGCGCAGGCGACGGCGGCCGGTTTTTTCTGATCGACGCGTGTTTCTGCGCAAAACTCCGTAACCCGGTAAAATACCCACCGTTTCAGTGATCAACGACACTGCGCGGCGGCGATTCTCGCCGCGATTTGCGAGCGCGGTTCGTGTAAGGAGAACACTTTTCAATGGCACCTAAGACGGCATCCAAGAAGGCGCCGGCACGCGCGGCTGCGAAGCCCGCGGCCAAAGCCGCTGTGAAGTCCACTGCGAGCAAGCAGTGGGTCTTCCTGTTCAACGACGAAAAGGGCGTGGCCAAGGCCGCGGCGACATGGAGCGCGACGCGCGAGCTGCTCGGCGGCAAGGGCGCCGGCCTCTTCGACATGACCCGCAAGGGCGTTCCGGTTCCGCCCGGCTTCACGCTCAGCACCGAAGTGTGCGACGAGTTCGTCCGCCTCGGCAACAAGATCCCGCAGGAAGCGTGGGATCAAGCGCTCAAGGCCGTGAAGGCCGTCGAAACGGCCACCGGCAAGGTGTTCGGCGGCGGCAAGAAAGGCAAGACGCCGCTGCTCATCTCGGTGCGCTCCGGCGCGCGCGAGTCGATGCCCGGCATGATGGAGACGGTGCTCAACGTCGGCCTCAACGACCAGACCGTCGAGGAAGTCGCCGCCATCAGCAAGAACCCGCGCTTCGCCTACGACTCGTATCGCCGTCTGCTCATGATGTTCGGCGCCACCGTGCTCGGCATCGACGACGAAAAGTTCGACGAGCCGATGGACCACCTCAAGCATGAGCGCGGCGTCAAGCTCGACACCGAGCTGACGACCGAAGATCTGCAGCAGCTCGTGGCCATTTTCAAGACGGTCATCAAGACGGAAACCGGCAAGAATTTCCCGCAGGACGTCTACGAGCAGATTCGTGAGTGCGCCATGGCGGTGTTCCGCAGCGCCACCGGCCACAAGGCCAAGACCTACGCCAAGCAGATGGGCTGGAAGAACACCCTGCCCACCGCCGTGAACGTGTGCACGATGGTCTTCGGCAACATGGGCGAAAACAGCGCCACCGGCGTCGCCTTTACGCGCGACCCGTCGACCGGCGACAAGGCGATGATGGGCGAATACCTCATCAATGCGCAGGGCGAAGACGTCGTCGCCGGCATCCGCACGCCGAACCCGATCGCTGCGCTGGCCAAGGACATGCCCAAGGCTTACAAGCAGTTCATGGCCGTCACCGGCATGCTGGAAAAGAAGTACCAGAACATGCAGGACGTCGAGTTCACGATCGAAGACGGCCGCCTGTGGATGCTGCAGACGCGCAACGGCAAGCGCACCGCCAAGGCTGCCATCAAGATCGCCGTCGACATGGCGAAGGAGAAGCTGATCACCAAGGAAGAGGCCATCTCGCGCGTCAGCCCGGGGGACGTCGACTTCCTGCTGCACCCGCAGTTCGACGGCGCGCAGTACACGGGCGCGAAGTCGGAAGGCCGCCTGCTCGCCTCGGGCGTGAATGCGTCGCCCGGCGCCGCCGTCGGCATGCTCGCCTTCGACGCGGACCTGGCGGAGACCTGGCACGCCGAGGGCAAGGCCGTCATCCTGCTGCGCCCCGAGACCAAGCCCGACGACGTGCACGGCATGGTTGCCTCGAAGGGCATCCTGACGGCGCGTGGCGGCGCCACGAGCCACGCCGCGGTGGTGGCGCGCCAGTTCGGCATCCCGGCCGTGTGCGGCGCCGACTCGCTGCAGATCGACATGGCTGCCCGCACGGTGACGTCCAACGGGCACACGCTGCGCCAGGGCGACTGGGTTTCGATCGATGGCGCCAAGGGCGAAGCGATCGTCGGCCAGGTCACCATGGTGACGCCGAAGTTCGAGGAACAGGCCGACCTTGTGACGCTGCTCGGCTGGGCCGATGAAATCAGCGCCAAGAAGTCGCGCGTGAACGCCGCTGGCAAGGACGTGCGCGGCCTGCAGGTGTGGGCCAACGCCGACTACCCGAAGGACGCCGAGCGCGCGCGCCAGTTCGGCGCGCAGGGCATCGGCCTGTGCCGCACCGAGCACATGTTCTTCGAGGAAGCGCGCCTGCCGATCGTGCAGCGCATGATTCTGGCCAAGGACGACGCCGCACGTGACGCCGCTCTGGCCGAACTGCTGCCGTTCCAGCGCGAGGACTTCGCCGGCCTCTTCAAGGCGATGACCGGGCTGCCGGTGATCATTCGCCTGATCGACCCGCCGCTGCACGAGTTTCTCCCGGCGCAGGACGACCTGATCAAGGAGACCACGCATCTGCAGACGAAGCGCCGCTACGAAGCGCTCAACGACGCCGAGCGCGCTGAGCTCGCCGGCAAAGAGACGATGCTGGCCGCCGTCAGCCAGATGCACGAGCAGAACCCGATGATGGGCCTGCGCGGCATCCGCCTCGGCATCATGCTGCCGGGTCTGATCCAGATGCAGGTGCGCGCCATCTTCGAGGCGGCCTGCGACGTCAAGAAGGAAGGCTTCGAGCCGATCCCCGAAGTCATGATCCCGCTGACCGGCCACGTCAACGAGCTGCTGAAGGTGCAGCCGGTGCTCGAGCAGGTCGCCAAGGCCGTCATGACGGAGAAGGGCGTCAAGGTGAAGTACAAGTTCGGCACCATGATCGAGATTCCGCGCGCTGCAGTGACGGCAGCGGAGATCGCGAATGTGGCGCAGTTCTTCTCGTTCGGCACCAACGACCTGACGCAGATGACGTTCGGCTACTCGCGCGACGACGCGGAGCGCGGCTTCCTGCTGAAGTACGTCGAAGACGGCATCCTGCCGAAGAACCCGTTCCAGACGCTGGACCAGGACGGCGTCGGCCGGCTGATGCAGTCGGCGATCAACGACGGCCGCGCCACGCGCGCCGAGCTCGAGGTCGGCATCTGCGGTGAGCACGGCGGCGACCCGGATTCGATCGACTTCTGCTACCGGGCCGGCAACAACTACGTGAGCTGCTCGCCGTTCCGCGTGCCGATCGCGCGGCTGGCGGCGGCGCACGCGGCGCTGAAGCACGGCAAGAAGTAGCGCGGGCGACCTTCGAAACGACGGAAAGGTACCCGGCTTCTAAGAAGCCGGGTACCTTTCCGTCGTTTCGAAGGTTTTCCGTTGCCGCTGTCAGCAGGCGTCAGCATCGATCTTCCATTCGCTCGCTACTATAGACATGCGCCCCTCAACGCAGAGGAACACGCATGCCATATCGCAGAATTTCGTTCGAGGTCGGTGCGACCTACCACGTCTACAACCGCGGCGTCGCCCAACAAGCCATCTTCTTCAACTCAGGCCACTATGAGCTCTTCCTGCATCGCCTGAGCGAATACGTACTCCCTGTCGCATCGCTCATCGCCTGCTGCCAGATGCCCAACCACTACCACCTGGTGCTGCGCATTCGTACGGCAGAATTCCCTATCGCGATGCAGCGCTTTACGCTCTCGTACGTCAAGGCAGTCAACAAGGGAGAAGGACGCGTCGGACCTCTCT
>JBIIIA010000309.1:0-4351 GCA_044235195.1 Thermoflexales bacterium | reverse complement strand
GCTGGGCGCAGTGGTGCTGCCGTCGGCGACTCTGCTGCTGCGCTATGCGCTGCGTCGGATCGAGGCGACGCGCGCGCTCGGGGCGCAGCGTGAAGCGCTGGCCGAGGCCGAGGCCGGCTGAGCGCATCAGAGTCGCTCGAGCCAGCGAAAACCCGGCCATGCGCGGCTCGCGGCGACCGCGGCGAACGTTCCGACGTCCACGTCTGCTGCGACGAGCTCGACGAACACGGCAGCTTCGGCCGACGGCTCCGGGACGATCTGATGAACAAATTCCTGCGTCTCGTCGCTGGCCGGCGAGAACGGCGTGCTGCGGCGCAGCGCCGCGCGATTGCCGAGCCGCAGCGGCCTCCACGGCTCGTCCGCGCAGCCACAGGATTCGACCATGTCGAAAATCGTGCGCGGACGGCGCGGCCCGTCGGCGACCGCGACGACGATGCTGGGCCGGCTGCGCGGGCGGCGTGGGAGCCGCGCGATCAGCCGCCGTGGTTCGTGCACATCGATCGCCCAGGAGCGTGGAACGGTGATGTGCAGGCCGGCGGCTTCGTTGATCCAGTGCTGCGCCTCGCCGCGATCGTCGATCGTGGCATGGCGCCAGATTCGCACGGCATGCGTGGTCGGCGGCACGGCGGCATGCGCCCATTCGCGCACGACGTGCAGCGCGCAGCGGCGGCGGTGGTCGAAGTATTCGCCGATGACGCAGACGTTCATCGGGCGGTTCGCTGCATGGCACGAAGCGTGCGCCACGGCGGACAGCCGCGGGCCGCGCAGCGGTTCGCTCTGTAGCTCCGCGATGCCGGCGACGGCCGCCATGGCGTGTGCGAGGCCGGCGGCTGCGTCGCGCACGTGGAATTCGTACGGCGGCGGCAGTGCGGCGTCATACTCGGCCGGGGCGGCGCAGATGCCTTCGGCGCGCCGATGGACGCGCCACGCCGCCGGCAGCGCCAGGGCGCAGCCGAGCGTGCTCAGCACGGCGGTGCTCACTTGTGTGAGATTCCAGATCGGCGGCAGTTCGTTCGCGACGGCTGGTCGTGTGTGCGGTGAATTCGACATGGAATCAGGATGTCATCGTTCGCATTCGTCGGCGCTGACACATGCCGACGTTTCGGAGGGGCGTCCGAGGCGTGTACACTCGCGTGCTATGACGCAGTCCGAATTCGTGAAGTGGTTGGAGAAGGTGCTCGGCGATATGCCGATCGACGAGATCGTGTCGCCCGAGATCATGGAGCACGTCGATCGCGTGCATTTGAACGGCGAGCACGCGGCGTGGAATTACGCCAAAGAAGATGCGCGCGAGCCGTTCACGGTTACGCTGCGCGCGCTGAGCAAGACGATGTTCATCATCGGCTACGACGCCGGCCGCGAGCAGGCGCGCATCGACTCGATGTTCGGATCGGGCAGCGGCATCGACGACGACGGTGCGGATCCGGACTCGGGCGATGATCGTCCGTCGCCGCGCGGGCTGCTGCCGCAGGGCTGATCAGGCGTCGAGAACTGCGCGCACGAATTCGGCTGGGCGCTCCTGCTGCGGCAGGTGCCCGCAGCCCGCGATCTCGATGAATCGCGCGCCGGCCTGCAGCGCGGCGCGCGCCCTGCCGTTGATCGGGTTCAGGATGTGATCGTGCGCACCCCAGATCACCGTCGTGGGCGTGCGCAGCGCCGCAGCGTCGGCGCGCAGTCGACGGCTGTTCCACAGCAGGAAGGGCAGCAGGGCGGAGCGCGTGGACAGCGCGGCGGCGCGCTGTGCTTCGTCCCACACGCGTTCGTTGACGCGCCGATAGAGAAACGTGCGGTCGGGCTCGGGGAGCGCGGCGAGGTCGGCGTAATACGGCGTCAGCGTCGCGTAGGCGTCGTCGGGCGCGCGGCGCAGCGCGGCGAAGAAGCGGCGATCGGCGCGATCGGGGAAGAGCATCTGAGACAACGACGGCCGCGGCGTCGGCGGCGGCTGCGTGATGACGGCTGTACCGTCGACGAGCGTCAGCCGCGCGACGCGCTCGGGGTGCCGCATGGCGACCCAGTCGCAGATCATGGCGCCGAGCGAGTTGCCCACGAAATGGGCGCTGGCGATATGCAGTGCGTCGAGCACGGCCAGCAGCGTGTCTGCGAAGAACCGCATGGTGTAGCGCCGCTTCGGCTTGTCGCTGCGGCCGAAGCCGGGCAGATCGACAGCGACGACACGGTGATGCTGCGCCAGCGGCTCGATGGCATGTCGCCAGGTGTCGGCTTCATCCTGCAGGCCGTGCACGAGCAGGACGGCGCTGGAATTTTCACGGCCGGCGTCGGCGCAGGCGATGGTGAGCCCGTTCGGCAGGCGGAGCGTGCGGGCGTGCGGAGCGAGCGTCGGGGCGAAGGTCATCGGGCCGTGGTAGCTCATCATGCGCGACAATCATGCCATGGTTCACATTCGCGTCGCTGTCGCTGCCGATCGTCATCGCATTCGTGCCATGGTCGTCGGCGCCGGCCTGCTGCCGACTGGTCTGGACTGGCGGCGCTTTCTGGTCGCCGAGGAAGGCGGCAGCGTGGTCGGCTGCGTACAGATGCGCCGTCATCGAGATGCGAACGAGTTGAGCAGCCTGGTCGTGGCTAGTGAGCAGCGTGGGCGCGGGATCGCGCGGCTGCTGATCGACGAACTGCTGCGACGCGACGCAGGCGTGGTGCATTTGATGTGCCACGAGCGCCTGATCGAGTTTTATCGGCGCTTCGGGTTCGCAGTGATCGACGCGGACTTGCCGGGCGCGCTGCGGCGCAAGCGCGCAGCGGCGCGCTTCTTCGGCATGCCGATCGTCTGCATGGTGCGGCGCTGATTGGTCGTCAGGCGCTGCGGGCGAGCAGGCTGTGGGCGAGGTCTTCGAGCAGCGCAACGGCGGTGGAGGGCGGCAGGGTGCGCAGCGCGGCGATGCCGTCGCGGTAGGCGGCGGCGGCGGCGGCTTCGGTGTCGGCGCGCCCGCCGGCGTCGGCGATGCGCTGGCGCAGGATTTCGGCGTCTGCTTCGGAGACGGACGCGGCGCGCAGATAGTGGTCGCGCACGTACGGATCGCGCTCGGCGGCGATGAGCGTGGGCAGGGTTTTCTTGCGATGGATCAGGTCGCTGCCGGCCTTGCCGGTTTTGAGTGGGTCGCCCCAGATGCCGAGCACGTCGTCCTGCAGCTGGAAAGACAAACCGAGGCAGCGGCCGAATTCGGCGAGCGCCGCGGTATGCGCGTCCGAGCCGCCGCCGAGGACGGCGCCGATTTCGACGCAGGCGCGGGTGAGCGCGCCGGTCTTGCCGGCGATCATGGTGCGGTATTCGTCGGCGGAGACGTCGCTGCGGCGTTCGAAGCCGATGTCGAGGTGCTGGCCGACGGTGAGGTGCACGTTGGTGCGGCCGAACAGCTCCATGGCGCGGGTGATGAGCATCGGCGACACGCCGTGCGCGGCGCAGCGCAGGAGGGCGAGGTGCGCCATGGCGAACATGGTGTCGCCGGCGTTGATGGCCAGCGGCACGCCCCAGCGTTTCCACAGGGTGGGGCGTCCGCGGCGCAGCTCGTCGCCGTCCTCGATGTCGTCGTGAATCAACGAGAAGTTGTGCAGGAGTTCGACCGCCGCCGCCGCCGGCAGCACGTGGTCGGCCACGCCGCCGACCGCCTGCGCGCCGAGCAGCAGCAGCAGCGGGCGGATGCGCTTGCCGGAGGCGATGCGGGCGGGCGCGCCGTGCTCGTCGGCGAAGCCGAGGTGATAGAGCAGCATCGCGCGCAGGTCGGCCGGCGAGGGCGCGAAGCTGTGTTCGACGACGTCGATCATTTCGGCTTCGATGCGCGGCAGCCAGGCTTCGAACGCGGCGGCGAGTGTGCTCATGTGTGCTCCTGTGTGCGCGTGTGTGTACGGTCAGCGCGCGTCGATGGCGGCCATGTATTCGTCGAAAAGGTAGTTGGCGTCGTGCGGCCCCGGCGCCGCTTCGGGATGGTACTGCACGCTGAAGGCGCGGACGTGCGGTGCGCGCAGTCCTTCGACGCACTGGTCGTTCAGGTTGATGTGCGACACCTCGACGTTGTGCGGCAGGCTGCCGGCCTGCACGGCGAAGCCGTGGTTGTGGCTGCTGATCTCGACGCGGGCGTCGGCCAGCACCGGCTGGTTGCCGCCGCGGTGGCCGAATTTCATCTTGTAGGTGCTGCCGCCGAGGGCGAGTCCGAGGATCTGGTGGCCGAGGCAGATGCCGAAGATGGGCACGCGCCCGAGCAGTGCGCGCGTCGTGGCGATGGCGTAGCTGCAGGCGGACGGGTCGCCGGGGCCGTTCGAGAGGAAGACGCCGTCGGGCTGCAGCGCCAGCACTTGTTCGGCGCTGGTGGCGGCCGGCACCACGGTGATGCGGCATCCG
>JBIIIA010000041.1:0-13842 GCA_044235195.1 Thermoflexales bacterium | reverse complement strand
CGGTGTGCGGGCTGACGTTGGCTGACGACCTTCGAAACGACGGAAAGGTACCCGGCTTCTTAGAAGCCGGGTACCTTTCCGTCGTTTCGAAGGTGTGAAGGTGGCCGGCCGAATTTATGACAAAACGCCGGTTTCAAAGTACACTCTACGAATCGTCGCGTGCGCAGGAATGCGCGGCGCCGGCAGTTTTGTGTTGTGACGAGTGGTTCGAGTGAGCTTCGAGTGAAATGGCAGCGAAAAAACAGACCCCGATCGTGACGACGGCCGAGATGCGCGAGATCGAACGACGTGCGGATCATCTGGCCAATCCGACGTATTCGCAGATGATGCGCAACGCCGGACAGGCCGCCGCCCGCGTGATTTTCGACCAGATTCGGCGCTCGCCACGCTTCAATCCGCGGGCGCCGTCGGAGACGCGGGTGCTGGTGCTGTGTGGGAAGGGCAACAACGGCGGCGACGGCCTCGCCTGCGCCAAGGAGCTGGCGCGTCTCGGCGTCACGCCGCAGATTTACATGCTCGTGGTCAATGCACGTCGGTCGCCCGGGGCGATCACCGACTACGTGCGCGCCACGCTGAAGGACCTGATCGCCGACGGCGTCTACATCGACGGGGTCGAGGCCTCCGGCGACGGCCGTCTGCAGCGGCTGGGCGATCTGTGGTCGCTGCTGATTCGCGCGGACGTGGTCGTCGATGCGCTGCTCGGCTCCGGCGCGTCACGGCCGATCGAGGGTGATCTGCGCGACGTGCTGCACGAAGTGGCCAATGTGCGCGAGATGATGCGTGGCGATCGACTGCCGCTGCTGGTGGCGCTCGACGGCGTGAGCGGCATGAACTTCGACACGGGCGAACTGGACCCGGCAGCCGTTCCGGCCGACATGACGATCACCTTTCATGCGCCGAAGCGCGGCCACTACAGCTATCCGGCGGCGGCGGCCTGCGGCGAGCTGTTCGTGGCCGACATCGGGATCGGCACGCATCGCCGTGACGAGGACGCCGTGGCGGTCGAGCTGCCGGAACCCACGGCGGTTCTGGCGGACGACGCGTTCGTCGGGCCGCTGCTGCCGGTGCGGCGGCGCGACGCGAACAAGGGCACGCACGGGCGCCCGCTGGTGATCGGCGGCTGCGACGATTTCGTCGGCGCGCCTGCGCTGTCGGCGACGGCGGCGTATCGCGCCGGAGCCGGGGTGGTGACGCTGGCGGTGCCGATGAGTGTGAAGCCGATCGCGGCCACGGTGATCCGCGAGGCTACGTTCGTGACGTTGCACGATTCCATCGGCGCAATGGCGCCCGAGTCGGTGGCGGCCATCACGCGCTGGATGTCGATCACGGGCAATCGTGCGCCGGTGCTGATGGGGCCGGGCATGAGCCAGGCGGAATCGGCCGGCCTGTTCGTCGAGGATTTTCTGCGCGCCGCCGGGCAGGAGCTGAGCGGGCGATTGATCGTCGATGCGGACGGGCTGAACCTCTTGGCCAAGCGCGACGGCTGGCATCGGCTGCTGCCGCCGCGCACGGTGTTGACGCCGCACGACGGCGAGATGTCGCGGCTGACGCGCATTTCGATCCGCGACGTGCAGTGCGACCACATCGGCATCGCGCTGCGCTACGCGGCGGAGTGGGGGCACGTGGTGCTGCTGAAGGGCCCGCACACCGTCGTCGCTGCGCCCGAGGGGCGCGCGGTGGTGATGCCGTTCGCCAATCCGGCGATGGCGACCGCCGGCACCGGCGACGTGCTGGCCGGCTGCATCCTCGGGCTGATCGCGCAGGGGCTGAATTCGTTCGACGCCGCGGTGTGCGGCGCGTATTTGCATGGCCGCGCCGGCGAGCGCTGGCGCGCCGCGCACGGCGAGGCCGGCATGCTCGCCAGCGACCTGCTGCAGTACCTGCCCGAGCTGCTGCGCGAAGTGGGGAAGTAGGGGGACGAGGGAGAAGGGATTCGGCAACGCGTGGCAGCTCGGGCAGCGCGTACGGGCGACGGCGCTGAGATGAGCTTCATTCGTCCTGGCCGGCGCTCATCAGAGTGCGCACGCTGAGCAGGATTCTTTCCTGTTCCTCGGTGAGCGTTGCCCCGAGCACCTGTTGATGTGCGATCTCCGCCAGCCGACGCAGGTGAGTCTCCTCCAATTGATTTTTCGCATCCGGCGGCGGTGTGGACATGATCTTTTCGAGCAGTTCAAGTATGTATTCGGCGTAGTCGTCATCGATGCGTTCGACCTGGTGGGCGAATGGGCGTCGATCGCCGATCTCACCGAGGGCATAGACCGCGTGTTTGCGTGCGATGACATGCTTCTCCTGCTTGGGCATCGAGTGCCCTCCGATTTCTGGTAGGGCTTCGGCAATTTCTGTGATCGGCAGTGCATCGGTGCGTTCCCGGCTTCCGATGCGGCCGATGGCCCAGAGCGCATTAATGCGATGGCCGCGATCCTGCAGTTCCAGAAATTCGCGACAGACATTGAATGCCTGGATTGTGCGACCGCATTTGCCCAGCGCAGTGAGCACATC
Source organism: Thermoflexales bacterium (assembly GCA_044235195.1). Lineage (GTDB taxonomy): Bacteria > Chloroflexota > Anaerolineae > J036 > Brachytrichaceae > CANJQH01. The sequence goes on along the minus strand of JBIIIA010000041.1, from coordinate 11,343 downwards.
GCTCGACTGCTGGAACCACGACTCGTCATTGAGCAAAGTGATCAGACGCTGCTCGACCGTGGGTGTTCCGATTTTGCCGAGCGCATGCACTGCGTTGCGGCCGAGTGTATTGCGAGCGATCGAATTGGTGCGCACTTCCGCGATGACCTTCAGGCATGTTTCGATGACACGTGCGACGAAGGTAGTGTCTGGGCAACGGGCGGCGAACTCTCCCAGCACCCAAAGTGCTCGCTGTCGGGCTGGGCGCAGGTGAGGCAGCGGCTCGTTGGTGAGTGCAAGAAGATCTTGCATCAGTTCGGCGCTGTTTTCTGCACGGAGAGCGTCGGCACCCATTTTCTTGAGGCGCGGCTCATCCATGATTTTCGATGCTGCGCGGAAATCTTGCATGAACTGGCCGCGTGAGCGTGCAGGTCCGGTAGGAGAGATGGGATCGAGCCGTTTCGTGCGCGGCGCAGCCGGTCGGGGGCTCGTCTCGATGCGTTCCGCATTGGCTTCAGCGCCGACACGCACCTCTGCGGTGTCGCCGGTGGGCAGGCGTGCGGTGAAGTGCACGATCTTGTTGTCGTCGATCGCGATTTCGACCTGCAATGGCGTGTTGGCTGGCTGGGGAGAGGCGAAATCGAAGCGGCGTTCGAGGATGCGTTGATTGGGGGGATCGATCGTCTTGCCCTCGCCGCGGTAGAGCGGGATGTTCAACGAACGGGCATCGTGTACGGGAATCTGGAATCGGCCGGGGAATGCACGACGCGTCGGCAGGACTGTGCCGGCTGGAATCAGAGGGAAGACGCGTCCGCCGTCGACTTCCAGGCTGATGGTTTCAGCGAGGATCTGCTTCGGGCGCCAGCCGCGGTGCAGCAGATAGTGGTAAACCGAAGCGCCGCGTGAAACCGAGTTCTCCGGATCGAGCACGCTGATTGGTCGGAAACCGAAAAACTGAGTAAGGCGTTCCTGGATGGCGTGCACCCGCGTCATGCCGCCGTTGAGGATGACAGCGTCGATTTTCGGCACGGCGTCGAACTGCGTGCGCGCCTTGGCCAGCACGTCGAGGATCGGGTCGATGATCGTGCCGCTATCGGCGGGCGAGTCGACGTCGGCGAGCGTGCGTCCGATGCCGAGCAGCGGCGCGATGACGGCTTCGAAATCGGCGCGCGTGAGGCGAGTGCGCAGACCCTTGTTTTCATACAGGAACGGCATCTGCACATCGACGGCCACGTCGTTGGCGTCTGCCCCCTGATCGAGCCGCAGGCTGATGTCGTTCGTGATGCGCTGTTTGATCCGTTCCGCCTCGACTTCGAGGCGAATTCGAATCTGTCGAGCATCGATCGGGCTGAGTTCTGCCAGGCGCAGCTTGGCACGATCTTCGAACGCAGTCTGCAGTGCGTCGGCGATTCGCTGATCGAAGAGGAATCCTCCGAGCTGCGCATAGCGTCCGATGGCCAGGTCGGTGACGCCGAGTTCGGCATCGTCAGCGGTCTCGAAGACTTCGTGAATCGAGACGTCGAGGGTGCCGCCGCCGAGGTCGAATACGAGCACGGTTTTCGGAGTGCTGAGGTCGAGGATGCCGGGAGGGAGTCGGCCGCTAGCCTGTTCGTTGAGCAGATCGTACAGCGCGGCGCGCGGTTCATCGAGAAGCAGGTTTCGATCCGAACCGTCGGCTTCCTTTACTTTGAAGCCGGCGCGCCGTGCTGCTTCCAACGTGTCGGCGCGCATGTCGCCGTCGAACGAAGCCGGGACCGTGATGATGACGTCGTCGACGGCGCGTCCCCACGTTTTTACGATTCCGTTGTGCAGCGTCTTGAGAAGAATCGTCGAGAGATCGGCGGCCCGAAAATGTTTATCGTCGACTTGAAACTTCCACTCGGCGTCGCCCATGTGATTTTTCACGAAGCGCGCCACGCGCGAAGGCTGGGTCTCGAGGCCCTGTGTGCGTGCGTATTCTCCGACGACCGGATTGTCTTCGCCTTGCAGAAACCAGATATAGGACGGCAGGAGCAGGCGGCGCTCGATGCTGCCCGAAGCTCCGGCCTGGTCGAAGCGAAGTTCACGCGGTTCGACTCTGCGACTGTTCGGACCGACGTGGCCCCAGTGGATGGAGCTGTTTGTGGTGCCGAGGTCGATGCCGAGGTAGAAATGATCTTGAGGCATATCTTTTCGATTGGGCGACGCATCCGCAGTTGGGAAATGACTGGAACGAGTCGCGGCTGTGAATCGGAATTAGGCGTTCGGCTGCGAGGGGGGCGGGGCGATTTCCACGGCCTGTGCACGGGCAATGCGCTGGTCGCGGTAGCGCCAGCCGGGGGATTTGATGCGCACGAGTTTGACGTCGGCCGGGCCGGCGAATTCGCTTCCGACGTACTGAATCTCCGTGAGATCCTCCATGGTGATTTCCGTTTGTGCGCCGACGTCGAAGATCGGCTCCACACCCAGGCGCACCAGGTGATCGGACAGCATGGTGATGGTGGCCACGATGCCCTCCACTTCGATCGGCTCCGGGATCCAGCCGGTGTTTTCCAGTGTGCGAATGGCACGGCTGCTGAAAACGATGTTGTCGAGCAGGTGCCCGGCCGCGCTGGTGTTCAGGTCGGCGAGAAAACGTGCCGTTGCGGCGTCGGCCGACGTAGTCTGGATGGTGTGAATCTGCTCCTGCAGCGACACCAGCTCGTTGCGAAGGCCGAACAGCGCAGCACGCAGGTCGGCATTTTCGTCGGCGAGGGTTTCTGAATCCACGACCTCATCTGCAGTGGCAACTGAAATCGTTTGCGCCGAAATCAACGTCGTATCGTGAATCATTCCACTGATTCGGTCGTTGATCGATGTTTCATTTCTTTGGCCACGCGCCGAGGCGAGAGCGTGTAGCAAACGGCGAAAAATCGGCGTGGTCTGGCTGACGAGCATGATTCGAAGCAGTTCACGCAAGCGAAGCCCAAGATCACGTTCTGTCGCATTGGCCGAGGCGCACAGTGAATCTTTCTGCAGCACGAGTGCGCATCGGGTTAGTCCGGGTGTAAGCGCGTATAACCTCCGATCGTCGATGATCTCCGACAGGCTAGCCATTGAGGACGATAGTTCATCAGCTCCTTCGGCATGCACAAGCTTAGTCAGTGCCTGATTGAAGCGGACCAAATACTGCGATAGGAGCTGTCTTTCGGCAGCATCTTCGATGCCGCACATGCGCAGTATTTTCCCTGGCCAAACGGCAATGCGCCATCCCAGTTCTTTGCTGCAGTAATCAGCGATCTGGTTGAAGCGAAGATTCGGTAACGCGAGTGCGACGTGAAGAATCATGTCCATTTCGATTGGAGCGCGCGGATTGCGCAACACGATTTTCGAAAGGTCGGCATGAATAGCGGACAGCTCAGTGGAAAGGATGGAATACACAGTTTGGTTCATCGATGCACCTCTGATTTCATACCTTGATCTTTACTCCGTTGTGCGCGTGCGTAATTCGAATTCCGCGCTCTGCAAGCTCGAGCTCGAGCTCGAGCAATGCCGCATCCGCAGTGAGTCGAAAATCGCCGTGCACGAAAATCACTTGTCGCGCGTTGACCTCGCGAATCAGCTCACGCAGGTCTGCGGCGGGTGCGTGAGCGGACAGGCGGTAGGCGTCGACTCGTGCACCGACTCGTTCGCCGTTCAGATCGAGCATGCGCCTGCCGGGGCTTTCGTCGTCCAGGTAGCCGGAGAAGAAAATGGCATCGCGCCGATTGGCGCGCATGTATTCGGCGTACTGCGCCGAGCGGCTGCCCGGCATCAGCATGCCGGAACTGGCGATGATGCACTGCGGCGGCATTTCGGCGAGCGCCGTGGCCGTCGGTCGGAAAGTCGATGCCACCGGCTGCACATGCCGACCGTAGATGGAGTGGCCGTTTGGCTTCTGACGGCGACGCAGGAGCTGATCGCGATGACGCTCGTAGATCGCGCATACGTCGCGGGTCATGCCGTCCAGCAACACGGGAAATGGCGTGAGCAGTCCCTCGTCGAATACATCGGCGAAAAGCGCCGCAATTTCCTGCGCGCGCCCGAGGGAAAATGCCGGGATCAGCACGCGTCCGCCGGCATCGAGCACTTCTGCGACTTGTGTGACGAGGCGGTGCTGTTCCGTGTTGTAGTCGACTGCGTCCGTGCTTTGTTGATAGGCGTAAGTGGCTTCGATGATGAGCAGATCTACGTCGCGGGGAAGTGCAGTGACGTCGAAGCCGCGAACGGCGCGCTGATCGTGCAGTGCGATGTCGCCGGTGACGAGCACGCGCTGTGACGGAAAGTCGATGATGTACGAAGCCGCCCCGAGCACGTGGCCCGCACGCAGTGGCGTGACGACGACGTTGGAACGACCGAGTATGCGCTCTTCCCCGTAGTCGATGACTTCGAGCGCGTCGACGGCGTGGCGATGATATTGTCGCTGCGCTGCCTTGTCTTCCCGTCCACTGTCGTTCGCACCGATGGCTTTCACCAGATCGCGCGTGGGCGCAGTGCAATACGCTTCCCGCGGCGCCGCCACTTCCCATAGTTTCCCCAGACCTCCCACGTGATCGGCATGCGCATGCGTCAGCAGCAGCACGTCCGGCCGGCCGCCGGTGCGCAGGTGCTCGAAGTCCGGATACGTGTGATGTCCATTCGGTCGAATGCCGGCGTCGATCAGCAGGCGCACCCCGTCCACCTGCAGCAAATATGAGCTGGCGCCGATTTCGTCGCCGCCGCCCAGGGCCAGAAAGAAATCATCCCGCATCGTGTGACCGTCCGCGAATTTGTGCGTAAAACTTTAAAAAGAATAGCACACAAGTGATACAAAATTTCGTAGTTGTTTGTATAAAATATGTCTTGTTTGTTCGGCAGGCGCGATTTAAATGTTGTCCATGCACCGGATGCACTTCCGACTGCTGCTCACCGTATGGCGTCGCTGTGTGAGTGGAATGTTCATCCAACGATTCGCCCCCCGGTGATGCGTGACGACCTGTACGGATTGATCCATACTCCGATCACCTATGGATAAATATTTCCTCACCTCACAGCAGCTCGCCCACATGGACGCGTTCGGCTACCTCGTGTTTCCGGGTCTGCTCTCAGATCGCATCGAGAAGATTACGGAGGAGTTCGAGCGCGTGTTCACCGAGCGCGGCGGCGGCCACAACGGTCGTCAGCACGATGGCACCGCACGCTCGTGCATTCTGCCGTTCATCGATCAGTCCGAATACCTCTCGGCGCTGCTCGACGATCCGCGCATCGACGGGATTTTCGAAAGCCTGCTCGGCTCGGACTACGTGTATCTTGGCAGCGACGGCAATTTCTACGTGGGCGACACCGGCTGGCATTCGGACACCGACTGGAGCGGCAAAATGCGCGGATCGCCGCCGCGTGTGTTCTACAAGATGGCGTTGTATCTCGATCCGGTGGATGCAGCCAGCGGGGCGCTGCGCGTCGTGCCCGGCAGCCATCGCTACGGCGATCAGTTCGCTGAAGACATGCAGCGACTGCTGCGCAGATCGGAGACCGAGCTGGGCATGAAGGGTGATGCCGTGCCGTCGATCGTGCTCGATAGCCGGCCTGGGGATGTGGTGGTCTTCAACCAGAACACCAAGCACAGCGCCTGGGGCGGCGGCAGCCGGCGGCGCATGTTCACCATCAACTGCACGCGGCTCTATCAGGACTCGGAGATTCCGCTGCTGCAGAACGAGGTGGCGGCGCTGGCGCGCTTCTGGGTCGACAATGTCTATGGCGACGCGATGCTGCGCACGGCGAGTGAGGCGCGCATGGTGCACCTGCGCCAGCCGCTGACGCAGCTCGATCACCTGGCTGCTGCGGTGCGCACCGCCAAGGAAACGATGAGCGAACCGGCGCGGGGGTAGCGGCAGACGGATGCGGTGCGGCTCGACGCCGAGCCGCACCGCGTCACGCTGCTACTTCCACAATCTCTCGATGATGGCCAGGTACAGCGGGATGCCGATGGCGACATTGAAGGGGAAAGTAATCGCCAGCGCCATCGGCACGAAGAGGCCGGGGTTCGACTCCGGCAGTGACATGCGCATGGCGGCGGGCACGGCGATGTACGACGCGCTGGCGCACAGCACGGTGAAGATGAGCGCGTCGCCGTCGCTCAGCCCGATCAGCCACGACAGGCCGATACCGAGCGCGGCGTTGACCAGCGGGAAGCCGATGGCGAACGCCAGCGGCGCCAGGCCGAAGGCGCGCAGATCCTTAAATCGGCGCGCCGACGAGATGCCCATTTCAAGCAGAAAAAGGCTCAGGAAGCCCTGGAAGATTTCGCTGGTGAACGGGTAGAGCGCCTTTTCGCCGCGCGCGCCGGTGACCACGCCGATCGCCAGGCTGCCCAGCAGCAGCAGCACCGATCCGTTGAACAGCGCCTCACGCAGCAGCCCGCCTGCACTGTGGTCGGCGTGCTCGCCGCTCTTCACGCCGGCGCGGCGCGCCAGCACGATGCCGGCGATGATCGCAGGCGATTCCATCAGCGCCATCGTGGCCACCATGTAGCCGCTGGTGGGAATGCCGATCTGCTCCAGGAAGGCCACCGCGGTCACGAACGTCACCGCGCTGATCGAGCCGTACGTGGCGGCGATCGCTGCGGCGTTCGAGGCGTCGAAGCGGCGCTTGAGCAGCGGATACATGTAGAGCGGCGTCAGCAGCGAGACGCCCATGCCGGCCAGCAGCACGAACAGCAGCTGCATGCTCACGCCGCTGTGATTCAGCTCGATGCCGCCCTTGAAGCCGATCGAGAACAACAGATACAGCGAGAAGAACTTCGGCAGCGGCTGCGGAATTTCCAGGTCGGATTTGACCAGCAGCGCCAGGATGCCGAGGAAGAAAAAGAGGACCGGCGGGTTGAGCAGGTTCGAGAGGACGAGAGAGAAGTCCATGGTGTGGGGAGACGACGGCAGACGACCGACCGCAGGCGGCGGAATGTCGCCGGCGGTCGGTCGTCAATAGTCGGCGGTCGATGTGTGTCAGCGCTGAATGACGGTGCCTTCGCCGTTCATCGAGTTCCAGATCGGGCGAGCGCGGCGGGCGTCGCCGAAGATGACCTGCTCGACGCCGGCGGCGATGGCTTCGGCTGCGCCGAGGACCTTCTTCTTCATGCGGCCCTCGGCGAAGCCGAGCGCCTGCTCGAGGTCGGCGTAGCGAATGAGGCGGATCAGCGAACTTTCGTCGGGGAAGCTGCGCAGCAGGCCGGGGACGTTCGAGAGAATGATCAGCTGTTTGGCGCCGAGCGCGGCGGCGACCATGGCGGCGGCGCGGTCGCCGTCGACGTTGATGGCCTCGCCCTCCGTGCTGACTGCCGGCGGCGTGAGCACGGGCGTGTAGCCGGCGTCGAGCAGCAGATGCAGCAGGCCGGCGTTGACTTTTTCGACCTTGCCGGTGAAGTCGTCGCGCACCAGCACCTGCTTGCCGTCGATGACGGCGCGCACGCTGGATTTGCGCTGTCCTTCGAGCAGCCGGCCGTCGATGCCGCTCAGGCCGACGGCGTTGACGCCGCGCTTCTGCAGGCGCTCGACGATGCGCGTGTTCATCTTGCCGGCGTAGACCATGGCGAAGATGTCCAGCGTCTCGGCGTCGGTGTAGCGCGAGGTATAGCCCTGCGGCGACGTCAGGATGCGCGGCGGCTTGCCGAGCTTTTCACTGATGACGTTGGTCTCGTGCGAGCCGCCGTGAATCAGCACCACGCGCTCGCCGGCCTGCACCAGCTGCGCGATATCGTCGCAGAAAAGGTCGTAGTCGATGCCGGCGCTGCCGCCGACTTTCACAACAATCACGTTCGTTTACCCCTTTCACGCTGCGCGTTCGGCAGCGTGACAACGGGCGTGATTCTATTCGACGAATTACTCCACCTCGCCGGACGGCGTGGTGCGCGGCGCGTGGACGTCGCCGCTCTTGTAGAGGAACGCGTCGACGAGCGGCTGCCATTGGCCGTTGCCGAGGTCCTTGAACAGGAAAGTGCGCGGGTTCGGCAGCACCAGGATCGAGGGATCGGCGGTGTCCGGGACGAGCGTCTGCATCGTCACGCGCGTGGATCCCGGGGTGGTGTCCCAGTCTTTGGCTTCCCACGGGAAGATGCGCTTCTTGTAGCTGTCGCGCACGACGTGAGCGAAGATGGCGCCGTCGGCCTCCTGCTTGATCAGGAGGAAGGCGTCCTTCCAGCGCAGGTACATCGTGCCGGGGGTGACGGTGGAGCCGGCCGGTTGATACGTGTAGTCGCCGGACCATTCGGGGCCGGCGGCGTTGGCGGCCTTGTGGATGCGCACGCAGTCGCCGGGGGCGACGCGCGCCAGTTCGGGCAGCGCGGCGCGGCGTTCGATCAGTCGTTCGACTTCGACGACGGTGCATCCGTCGACGATCGGGGCGGTGAGCGTCGGCTGCCACCCGCAGGCGTTCCAGCCGCCGCGGCGGGCTGCCTGCGCCGCCGATTCGAGCGCGACGAAGGAATCATAGTAGCGCACGTCCGGGCGGCCGTCGACGGCGCGCGCCAGGCCGGCTTCGAGCAATTCTTCCTGCGCCATGCGTCCGTCGAGGACGTAGACGTAGCGCAGCAGGCGGCCATCGGCGTCGGCGTCTGTGTCGTCGCGTTCGAGGCGTACGAGCCTGCCGGCGACGAGCGCGCTGTTCGACGCGGTCGCCGTGGCGGCGCGGCAGGCGTCCCCCGTCGGGATGTCCACGCCGAGGTAGCGCACCGTGCGGAGCGCGCCGTGCAGGTCGACCTCGATGGTGGCTCCGTCGATGACGCGCGCGACGCGAACCGTGTCGCCGCTGGGCACGTCCGATGGGCGGCGGCCGGCGGCGGCGGCGGGGGCGGCCGGGGCGATCAGCAGTGCGCACATGACGACGGCGAACAGGGGGTGGAAAGTCACGCGGGACATGCGCGTTATGCTACGCCCGGATGCTGAGGATTGGCAGTGAGAGCGGTCATGCCGCAGGATGACGACCGTCATTGCCGCCTGTGTGGGATAAAATTTGCCATCTATGGATGCATCCGAGAACAAGGTCTACCTCACTGCCGAAGGGGAGAAGAAGCTGCGCAGCGAACTCGATGATCTCGTCAACGTCAAGAAGATCGAGCTGGCACAGCGGCTGCGCGCGGCCATTCAGCAGGGAGATCTTTCGGAGAACGCCGACTACACGGCGGCGAAGGAAGAGCAGTCGTTTCTCGAGGGGCGCATCTCTGAGCTGCAGTCGCTGCTGCGCCGTGCGGAGGTGATTCCGGACGGCGGGCCGGGCGACGGTTCGGTGCGGATCGGGAGCCGCGTGACGGTGCGCGAGGACGGCTATACCGAAGAAGAGAAATTCATGGTCGTCGGCGCGGCGGAGGCCGACCCGGTGAACGGCAAAATTTCGAATGTGTCGCCGCTCGGCTCGGTGATGATAGGCAAGCGGGCAGGCATGAAAATCAAGGTCGAAACGCCCGGCGGGACGACGACGTTCAAAATAGTGCGAGTCGAATAAGCCCGACGGCAAGACCGGCGCCCACGATCCAGTGGGCGTCGACTTTTTTCCATGCCATGGCCAGCATCGCGGCGGCGCACAGCAGGGTAGCCGGCACGTCGACGATGGCATCGCGTCCGAGGGCGAGTGCGGCGGAGGTGAGTGAGGCGAGCACGGCGAGATTGACGCCGTGCAGGAAGGTGCGGAACCAGGGTGTGCGGCGGATGCGGGCCAGCAGCACCTGTTCGAGGCGCACGAAGACGAAGGCAGGGGCGAAGATGCCGATGGTGGCGAGTACGGCGCCGGGCGGGCCGCCGAGCAGGAAGCCGATGAAAGTGGCGGTGGTGAACACCGGCCCGGGCGTGCTCTGGCCGACGGCGATGGCGTCGAGCAGCTGCTGCTGGGTGATCCAGCCGAGCTGCTGGACGAGCGACTGCTGGAGGATGCCGATGAGGGCGAATCCGCCGCCGTAGATGACGGCGCCGATTTTGAGGAATTCCCAGAAGATGGACAGCAGCGTCGGCGCAGCCGCAATATTCGCATAGGCAGCGATTGGGGCAAACGCACGTAGTGAAACGCCGACCCCCGAAGCAGCGACCGCGGCGGCGCCGGCCAGCACGAACAGCAGCAGCACGTCGATCGGCGTCCACAGCAGGGCGGCCAGCGACGCGCCGGCGATGCAGACGCCGGCAGCCGTCCATTTCGTGCCACGGGCCAGCTGCAGCAATCCGTGCAGAACCAGCGCGAACGCGGCCGGCTTCACGCCGTACAAGAGATCGGCGAGCCACGTGAGCTGCCCCCACGTGGTGTACGCCCACGCCAGAAGCCCGACGATCAGCGCCGCCGGCAGGATGAAGCAGACGCCGGCGATGATCGCGCCGGGCGCGCCGTGCATGCGCATGCCGATGTAGATGGCCAGCTCGGTCGACGTCGGGCCGGGCAGGAGATTGGCCGTCGCCAGGTCGGCGTCGAACTGCTCACGCGTCAGCCAGCGGCGCTTCTCGACCAGGTCGGCCTGCATCAGCGCGATGTGCGCCGGCGGGCCGCCGAAGCCGATCAGGCCGAGGCGCAGAAAGTAGAGCGCGAGCGTCGCCGGGGAAATCGCTTCCGTCGTGGGGTTCGTCACGGGGGCCATGCTACTCGGCGCACGCACCGATGGGTGCGCCTTCCGAGAATTTCCCGCTGTGCACTTCTTCGGCCTATGCTCGCGCGCATGAAGGGAATTGCTCATTTTGCCTCCGGGCTGTGTGCGGCGACGTTCGTGCCGGGCGTAGTCGAGGCGTCGGCCGACGGTGCGCTGTGGATCGCGCTGGCCGGCGTGTCGGCCATGCTGCCGGATTTTCTCGATTTTCGCTTCGCGCGCTTCCTGCAGCGGCGCGACGCCGAAATCATCGCGCCGTGTGAATCGGGCGTCGCACCGCAGGCGGCTGCACAGCAGATCGCCCGTGAGCTGGCCGTCCAATTCGATGCCGCCGTCGCTTCCGGCCGACAGCGCGTGATACAGCTGCATCCGCGGCGCCTGGGCGTCATCGATTGGGCGACATGGACGGTGCGCTTCAGCGGCGACGACGGCCGCGGCTGCGTGCAGCTGCGCGAGTGCACGGCCTTCTTCGACGCCTCGCGCATCGACTACGGCTACGACGGGGCGCTGGAGGCCGGCGAGCTCGGCGGGCCGGCGCTGCTGCTGGCGCCGGACGGGTCCGGCCGCGTGCGGATCGAATTCCTGCCGTGGCACCGCACATGGTCGCATTCGCTCGTGCTCGCGCTCGCCTGGGGGGCGATCCTGGCGTTGGCATTCGGCGTCATCGGCGGCATCGTCGGGGTTTTGGGCTTCGCTGTGCACGTGCTGGAGGACCAGCTGGGCTACATGGGGTCGAATCTGCTCTGGCCGCTGCGCCCGGCGCGCGCCGAGGAGCG
>JBIIIA010000308.1:0-4372 GCA_044235195.1 Thermoflexales bacterium | reverse complement strand
TGCGCGGTGTTTTCGCGTCGCCGGCCAGAGCGTTGCTCGATCAGAGCCGAAGCGAAATTGAGGGGGAGAGGGGGCAGGGGGTGAGGCGTCACACGCGCGCGTCCAGGAACGCCTGCAGTTCGCGTTCGTCGTCGAAGACGTCGGCGGAGACGCCGCGCGTCTGCAGGAAGCGCAGCATGGCGGCGTCGAAGCGTGCGGCGGCGCGCGCGAGCGCCGGCAGGTCGTCGTCCTCGGCAATCAGCAGCAGTTCGGGCAGGCGCGCGGAGACGTAGCCCTGCGCAAATTCGCGCCACAGCAGGCCGCTGGTCGAGGGCAGGCCGGGTTCGATGCGCGCGAGCACTTCGGCGGTTTCATTGACCAGCGCGATTACGGCGCCGCGCGCGGCCGGGCGATCGCTGCGTTCGCAGGCGCTACGGATCTTGTGCGTGTACTCGAGGACGAAGAAATAGAAGCTGCGCAGCGCCGTGGCCGGAGACTCAGGCGCAGCGGTGCGGCGCAGCTCGGCGGCGATCAGCGTGCGCAGGCCCGCAGCGCAGTCCGACGCCGCGCGCAGGCTCTCGGGTGCGCCGGGCTGGGCGAGCGCGGCGTCGATGCGGCGGCCAAATTCCGGCGGCAGCAGCGGCATGCGCAGCAGCTCGGCATGGTTTGCGCCGTAGCCTTTGGCGTATGGACGCTGGTTGACCAGCGCCGCGGCGTCGTACAGATGGAAGAAAAATTCGTGCGCGGCGCGGATGTGGTCGACTCGTTCGGCGGCCTCGGTCGCGGCGAGCATGTGCATGCGCCCAAGCACGGCGAGCGCGCGCGAGAGGGCGGCGCCGGCGCGCTGCAGCATCCGCGGGCGGGCGGGCGGCTTCAGCGCGTCGGCGGCGGCCTGCTGCAGCGCCTGAAAGCGCGAACGCGCCGCCTGGTCGCGCGCGAAGAGAATTCGCGCGTCGCTGATGAGCGACACCGCCAGGCTCCACGGGCGGTCGCCCTCTGCGCGGGAGATCTGCTCGAGCATCGACCACGGCACCGGCCACAGATCGTACGGCAGGCCGTCGAACACGAACTGCGCGCACAGCGTTTCGGCGGCGCCGGGTGACGCCGGCACGTAGTAGGTGTCGAGGTCGGAGGCGGCGGTGGCCGTGCCCTTGATGTGCGAGCCGTAGCAGACGATGAGGTCGACCTGATCGGGGTAGCGGCGCACGGCGTGCCGCACGAGGCGGTCGGCGATTTCGAAAACGCGCGTCATGGTGCGGGCCGTCAGGCGGCGTCGGCGCGCGCCGTCGATTCGAGCGCGGCGCGTTCGAGCGCCTCGCGCGCGGCTTGCTGTTCGGCGGCCTGGCGATTCTGGCCGGCGCCGCGGGCGAAGGCGATGTCGCCGAGCCAGACTTCGACCGTGAAGATTTTGGCGTGGTCGGGGCCGGATGCGTCGACGATCTTGTAGCGCGGCGTGACGTTGAGCGCGTTCTGGCTCCACTCCTGCAGCTTGCTCTTCGGGTCGCGGTCGTTGTTGCCCTGCAGAATGCGCGGCGTCGCCTCTTCGAGGAAGGGCAGCACGAGGGAGCGGCAGGCGTCGATGCCCTGATCGAGGTACAGCGCGCCGAGCACGGCTTCGAACGCGTCGCCGAGGATGTTGCTGCGGTTGCGGCCGCCGGTGTCGATTTCGCCTTTGCCGAGGCGGATCAGGTTCTGCACGCCGAGGGCGCGCGAGAAATCGGCGAGCGTGGCGACGCGCACGAGCGCCGCGCGCAGCGTGGTGAGCTTGCCTTCGTCGAGCTGGGGATAGTGGTCGAACAGCCACGCGCCGGCGATGAAGTCGAGCACGGCGTCGCCGAGAAATTCGAGGCGCTCGTTGTCCTCCTCGCCGACTGCTTCCGGATGCTCGTTCAAGTACGAACGGTGGGTGAGGGCGCGGCGCAGGAGCAGGGGATCGCGGAATTCTGGGATCATGCCTCGATGGGGCCGGCGCCCGGCGATGCGAAATCACCGGGCGCGCAGCGGGGGCGCTATGCGACGAAGCGCTTGTAGATCAGCACGCTGTTGTGGCCGCCGAATCCGAAGGAGTTATTCATGGCGGCGTAGACGCGCATGCGGCGCGCGGCGCCGGGCACGTAGTCGAGGTCGCACAGCGGATCCGGCTCCTGCAGGTTGCGCGTGGGCGGGACGATGCCCTCCATGATCGCGCGCACGCAGACGGCGGATTCGAGCGAGCCGGTGGCGCCCATCATGTGGCCGGTCATGCTCTTGGTGCTGGAGACGGCCAGCTTGTAGGCGTGTTCGCCGAACACCTGCTTGATGGCGGCCGTTTCGGACACGTCGTTGAGGGGCGTGGCGGTGCCGTGGGCGTTGACGTACTGGATGTCCGTCGGCGCGAGGCCGGATTCGGCCAGCGCCTTGCGGATGGCGCGCGCGGCGCCGGCGCCGCCCTCGGCCGGGGCGACGACGTGGTGGGCGTCGTTGGTCTGCCCGTAGCCGCAGATCTCGGCGAGGATGTTCGCGCCGCGCGCGCGGGCGAACTCCAGCTCTTCGAGGATCAGCACGCACGCACCTTCGCCGACGACGAGGCCGTCGCGATGCTTGTCGAACGGGCGCGGCGAGGTGGACGGCAGCGTGTTGTCGTGGCTGAGCGCGGTGAGCTGATCGAAGCCGGACATGCCGAGCTTGACGACGGTGGCGTCGGATCCGCCGGTGATCATGGCGTCGGCCGCGCCGCGCTTGATCAGTTGGAACGCCTGGCCGACGGCGTCGTTGCTGGTGGCGCAGGCCGAGGCCGGCGAATACGACGGCCCCTGCGCGCCCCAGCGGATGGCGACCATGCCGGCGCCGCCGTTCGACATGACCATCGGGATGCAATACACGTTGACGCGGCGCGAACCGTGCTTGTCCAGCACCGCCTGGCTGTTGATGACCGAGTTGATGCCGCCGACGGACGAGCCGATCACCACGCCGACCTGATCGGCGTTGTCTGCGGTGATTTTGAGGCCGGAGTGCTGCATCGCTTCCTGGGCGGCGGCCATGGCGAACTGTTCGTAGGTGTCGGTGCGCCGCACCTCCTTCGGATCGATCGCCACGGTGGGATCGAAGTTCTTCACTTCGCATGCCACGTGCACCGGGAAGTCGTCGTGCTTGAACCGTGTGATGGGCCCGACTCCCGATTGCGCGGCGAGGAGCGCCTGCCAGGTCGTTGGCATGTCGTTGCCCAGCGGGGTGACGGCGCCGAGGCCGGTCACTACAACTCGTCGTGTATTCATCGGAAGAGAATTGTAACCAGAATGGCGTGTGTGCGCTTTGGCCTCGTGCGCTACTGCTGCTTCCCCAGGTGCGGCAGGCGCAGGCTGAGCGCCAGGCCGCTGGCGGCGGCGGCGGAGACGAAGCTGAACAGCACGATGTACGGCAGCACGTTGAACGTGGCATGGCCGAAGAGGTCGATCCACAGGCCGCCGAGGAACGGCGTCAGGCTGACGACGCCGCCGAGCGTGTTGATGGCGCCGACATAGAGCGCGCGGCTGCGCTCGGGTGTGGCGTCGAGCAGATAGCCGAGGATGCCGAGGACCAGGCTGTGTTCGACGGCGCCGCGAAAAAGAAAGACCGCGATGAACGCGTAGTAGGCGACGTCGGCCGGGATCGAGAGGATCGCCACGGCGGCGGCGATGGTCGGCGCGGCGAAGTACATGAGAGACGAGGCGTGCACCACGCCGCGCGGCGTGCGGCGATCGGCCAGCCAGCCGAAGAACGCCACGCCGAGCAGCCCGCCGACGATCAGCACCTGCGTCATCTCGCCGTCGAGCGACGAGCCGAATGCGTAGCGCTCCTTGAGGAACACGAGATAGAACGACGCCGCCATCGCTTCGACGCCATTCAGCAGGCGTACGGCCACGATGCGGCGAAAAAGCTGGTCCGTGCCGAGGGCGGTCTTGAGATCGGCGGTGAAGTTCGTGCGGCTCTGCTCGTGCAGTTCGGCCTGCTGCATCGGCGTTTCCTTCAGCACGAGAAAGGCGAAGGTGGCGATGGCGAAGCAGAGGAACGTGCCGCCGAAGAGCAGGGCGTAGTTCAGCGGGAACGGAATGTTCGGATCGCCGAGGATGCGCTTGACGAGCTCGCTGGCGCCGAGGCCGAGCACGCCCGAGAGGATCTGGCCGGAGGCCATCACGCGCGAGCGCATGCGCGACGACAGCGTGCGGCTCATGACGTCGAACCAGCCGACGCTGGCGATGGCGTCGCACAAATTGAAGATGGTGATGCCACCGATCAGAATCCAGAACGTGGCGAGCGGGTCGACCGCGCGCGTGAGCACCAGCCAGAGTGCAATCAGCAGGAACATCGGGCGCCCGATCAGGCTGGGGATGACGATGTACGGCTTCTGGCGCGTCTTGTTGCGCACCAGCCGCGC
>JBIIIA010000040.1:0-14005 GCA_044235195.1 Thermoflexales bacterium | reverse complement strand
AATAGCGGCGGCTGCGGTGGTTGATGCCGACGACGTCGGTGCCTTGTCGGTCCATTTCGGCTTCGATCAGGCCGACGTAGCGGTCGCACTCGCTGCGCAGCATCGCGAGGTGATCGGGCGGGATGACCGATTCGAGGACGAAGAAGCCTTTTTCGTGGAAGTCGCGGATGTGTTCGGGGCGGATGACCATCGTACAATTTTCCCATGACATTCGATTTCAAGATCATGACGGAACGGATGCGGGCGAACACGCACGTGGTGGCGGCGTTGTGCGCGGACGTCGGGGAAGAGCAGGCGCGCTGGCGGCCGGCCGACGACGCGTGGTCGATGATCGAGGTGATCTGTCATCTGGGGGATGAAGAGAGCGAAGATTTCCGGGTGCGGCTGGATCTGACGCTGCACGCGCCGCAGGTCGAGTGGCCGTCGATTCGGCCGGGTGAGTGGGTGACGGAGCGCGGGTATGCGGCGCGGTCGCTGCCGCAGGAGCTGAATCGCTGGCTGGCGGAGCGCGAGGCGTCGCTGGCGTGGCTGCTCGGGCTGCAGGAGCCGGACTGGAACGCGGCGCGGGTGGCGCCGTGGGGGGCGGTCATGCGCGCCGGCGACATCGCGGCGGCGTGGGCGGCCCACGATCTGCTGCACATTCGCCAGCTGACCGAGCTGCAGCACGCGTGGCATGTCCGGCAGTCGGCGCCGTATACGTGCGGCTACGCCGGCGAATGGTGAGGGAGCATCCGGCGTTTGGGGCGGCTTGCCTACGCCTCACCCCCTGACCCCCTCTCCCCCTCAATTTCGCGCAGCTCGTCGCGGATCGACGCTCGAGCAAGCGCGCGAAATTTCGGCGAAGAGGGGGGGAGGCGTAGGCGACGGCGAAATTTCGCCCCAAACGGCGGATGCACCCAGTGGTGAAGAGCCTGCGTCGACCTGTGTAAGATGTTCGGATGAATTCCGGTTCGTTCTCTCATGTTTCTCGCACCGTTTTGAAAGGCGCCACCTTCGGCGTGCTGCTGGCGCCGACGCTGGCGATGATCGCGCGGGCGCTGCTGCTGGTCGTGGTGCTGACCACGCGCGACGGCCGGCTCGACATCCTGAGCATCGTCGTCGGGTTTCCGGCGTTCGTGCTGCAGGCGCTGCTCGACGCCGGAATGAACGGTGACCTCGGGGTGTTCGCGCTGGTCGGCCTGGCCGCCGGCGGATGTGTGGCGCTGCTGGTGGCGTATGCGCCGCTGCGCGTGCGGATGGCGACGGTGGTGGCGCTGAGCGCGGTGGTGGGACTGGCGCTGTACGCGGGGATCGCGCTGGTGAACGCCGCGTCCGCGCAGCTGCTGGTGGCGCCGGTGATCGGCGTCGAGGGGCTGCAGTGGATTTCGGTGCTCGGATTCGCGGCGATGACGGCGTGGATCGGCTGGCGGCTGCGGCTGGGCGGTGTGGCGTAGTTTCCGGTTTTATCGACAATACGACACACTGCTATGTCACAGAACAATGCCGTCCCGGCTGCGGGATCGATTCGCGACGACTTTTTTCTCACCCGTGATTGGCGCCTGCTGAACAATGGTTCGTACGGCGCCTGCCCGAAGCCCGTCTTCGAGGAATTCCAGCGCTGGCAACAGGAGCTCGAAAAGCATCCGGGCGCGTTCATCGGGCGCTGGCCGGAATGGTTCGGCCAATCGCGTGCGGCGCTCGGCGCGTACCTGCACTGCGACCCGAAGGACTTGGCCTACGTCACGAACGCCACGATGGGCGTCAACGTGGTGACGCATTCGCTGCGCTCGTGGCTGCAGCCGGGCGACGAAGTGCTGACGACCAATCACGAGTACGGCGCATGCAATCATGCCTGGCTGTTCAACTGCGGCAAGGCCGGTGCGAAGTACATCAATCATCCGATTGAGCTGCCGATCACGTCCGACGAGGATTTCGTGGAGAAGCTCTGGTCGGGCGTGACGCCGCGCACGCGGGTGATTTATCTCAGCCACACGACGTCGCCGACGGCGCTGACCTTTCCGTTGAAGGAGCTTTTCCGCCGCGCGCGCGAGGCCGGGATTCTGACCGTGGTGGACGGCGCGCACGTGCCGGGGCAGCGCGAGCTGTTCCTGGACGACCTCGGGGCGGATTTCTACACCGGCAACTGCCACAAGTGGATGTGCGCGCCGAAGGGCACGGCGTTCCTGCACGTGCGCAAGGACGTGCAGCACATGATCGAGCCACTGATCGTCGGCCACGGCTGGCAGCCGGAGAAGAAGTCCGAGCAGCCGTTGTACGACTACATCGAGATGTTCGGCACGCGCGACATTTCGGCGTTCATGGCGGTGCCGGCGGCGATCGAGTACATGCGCAGCCACGACTGGGAGCAGGTGCGTGCGCACTGCCACGCCATGTCGCTGGACGCCAAGCGATCGATCGAGGGCTTTTTCGGCACGCAGTCGATCTGCCCGGAGACGTTCGAATGGTTCAGCCAGCTGACGCCGATCCGCCTGCCGGACGACACGGACATGGCCAAGCTGAGCCAGATCATGCGCGAGCACTACAAGCTCGAGATGCCGCTGATCACGTGGAACGGCTTCAAGATCGCGCGCCTGTCGGTGCAGATCTACAACACGCAGGACGAGATCGACGCGTTCGTCGAAGGCATTACGACGCACCTGCCGGGCTGTCGGACGGCGGCGTAGAAGACTATGCAGAAGAAATCTTTGTGGTCACGGTTGGGGCCGCCGGCGCTGGGGCTGGCGGCGCTGCTGTTCGTCGTGAGCTTTTTGGGCGACCCGGTGCAGACGGTGAAATGGATCGGTGCGCCGTTTCTGGTGATTCCGCAGGCGATCGGCGCGCTGCCCACGGTGAGCGCGGAAGACGTGCGCGTGGTGCCGCTGCGCGAGGCGTCGCCGGCGCTGGACGTGCCGCAGCCCGGGCAGTATGCGTTGTATGCCGCCGACGACCAGATGCAGATGCGCGCCAACATGCTGGCGGACGTGAACGCGGCGTGGGTGCGCTTGCGGCCGCTCGGCGCCAAGGCGGAGGCGGAGATCGTCGGCACGGCGGTCAAGCGCGGCGCGGCGATCTACGACCCGATCGCCGTCGCCGGACGTCCGGTGGCGACATTCGCCGTGCCGGCGGCCGGCCGCTATGAGCTGGTGTATCCGCGGCAGAGCGGTGAGCTGTACTTCGGGCCGGATCCGATCAGCGGGCGCGAGGGAGCGGTGCTGGCGTGGATCGCCGGTCAGGCGGCGGTGATCATCCTCGTGATCGTGGCGGCGTCGTGGCCGCGCATCCTTGCTCGGCGCGCGCGCGCACGCGAGGCCGCGGCGGAGCTGGCGCGCAAGCGCGCGGCCACCGACGAGTTTTTGAAAACACGGCAGGGGTGACGGGGTCCGCAAATCGCGGTTTATCCACCCGGTCAGGCGCGTTTTTTCATCCCCTGCAATACAATGCCAACGTTAGTCGTTCAGAACATCGAAGGAGATCAAGATATGACCCAGCACACATCCCGGAGAACAATTTTGCGCCTGTTCGGCCTCGCTGCCGGAATGCTGGCCCTCGCCGCCTGTGGCGGCGCAGCGACTCCCGAAGGCCCGCCGACAGCGACGCCTCCGCCGGCAGGATCCGGCGGCGAGGTGACGCTGACGATCGAGAGCATCCCCGCCGGCTCGCGCTTCAACACCGAGAAGCTCGAAGCGCCGGGCGGCTCCAAGATCACGCTCACCTTCTCGAATAAATCCGATGCCTCCACGTTGTACAACTGGGTGCTCGTGAAGAAGGGGGCGATTCTGCGCGTGGCGAACCGCGGCCTGGAGGCCGGCGAGGCAGCCGGCTATCTGCAGGAAGGCGACCCCGACGTGATCGCTGCGACCAAGCTGATCAAGGGCGGAGAATCCGACACGATCGTCTTCGATGCGCCGCCGCCAGGAGTGTATTCGTTCCTGACGACCAGCCCGGGCATGCAGGCGATCATGAAGGGTGAGCTGACGGTGAAGTAGAAGAGAGTGATAGTGGATAGTGATAGTGAGCTGCTATCCACTATCACTATCCACTATCACTTGCTTCACACGCGATCCGAGCTCGGGTCGAGCGCGTCGCGCAGGGCGTCGCCGAGGAAGGCGAAGCCGAGGACTAGGATGGCGAGGAAGGCCGTCGGCCAGGTCATCAGGTAGTGGAAGTTCGGGCTGGCGAGCCACTGGCCGGCCTTGCCGACCATCTTGCCCCAGCTGGGAATCGGCTCATTGATGCCGTAGCCGAGGAAGCTCAACCCTGCTTCGGCCGAAATGAAGCCGGGCACGCCGAAGCTGATGGCGACGATGAGCGGGTTGATGATGTTGGGCAGCACGTGGCGCAGCATCACGAACGGCGTATTGGCGCCGAGGCTCGTCGCGGCGGTGACGAAGTCACGTTCCTTGTAGGCCAGCACCTGCGCGCGCACCAGGCGCACCATGCCCGGCCACGACAGCACGGCGATCACGAACGTCACCTGCCAGATTCCATTTCCCAGCAGCGTCATGAGCAGAATTTGGAAAAGCAACCCAGGAAGTGAACCCACCAGCTCGATTAGGCGATTGATGACGAAGTCCACCCAGCCGCCGTACCAGCCGGCGAGCAGCCCGAGCACCAAACCTATGATAAGTGACGCTACCTGGGCTGTGGAGGCAACGATGAAACTAGTGCGCGCACCATAGATCAGTCGGCTGAGCTGATCGCGCCCGAGATCGTCGGTGCCGAGCAGATTGCCCGGGCTCTTGCCCGGCTGCTTGGTCACGTTGGCGAGGTTGGTGCGATCGTAATCGTATGGTGCGATGAAGTTGGCGAACAGGCTCATGAACAGGAAGATCGTGACGATGGCCAGGCCGACATAGCCCATTTTGTTGCGACGGAAGCGTCGCCACGCCAGCTGAAAAGGCGTGAGTACTTTGAACTGCGGCGCCGACGCCACTGGTTTTACTGTAATCGAAGCCATTTACTTGCGACCTCCCCCGACGCGCACGCGTGGATCGATCAGCGTGTACGACAGGTCCGAAATCAGGTACGTGATCGAGAGGATGGCCGACCCGATGAGCACGACGGCCATCAGCAGCGGATAGTCGCGGCGGAAGACGCTGCTGAGGAAGAAGTTGCCGATGCCCGGGATCAGGAAGAAGATCTCGACCAGAGCCGATCCGGTGAAGGCATTGGCGAGGGTCGGGCCGAAGAGCGTGATGATCGGGATCATCATGTTGCGCATAGCGTGCTTCATGACGACCTTGGCGTACGTCAGGCCTTTAGCCTTCGCAGTGCGAATGTATTCCTGACCCATGACGTCGAGCATGCCCGAGCGCACGAAGCGGGCGAGCGAACCGACGGTCGGAAAACCGAATAGAAAGACCGGCAGAACCAGGAATTTCCAGTCCTGCTGAAACAGGTCACGGCCAGTGCCCCACGGCAGCCATTTCAACTGAATAACGAAGATCAGCACTAGTACGAAGATGAGCGCGATGATCGGCATGGTAACGCCGATGAGCGAGACTGTGGTGATCGTACGGTCGATCCACGTATTGCGTTTTAATGCGGCGACGACGCCAGCGATAGCACCGATGGGAAAGCTCCATAAGACGGACAAGCCGCCGAGGATCAGGCTGTTGATCCAGTAGCGCTGGAACAAATCGGTGATTTTCTGGGTCGGGAACTGGTAGGACACGCCGAAATCCCCCTGCACGGCGTTTCTGACGTAGTTCCACCACACCACGTAAAAGGGCTTGTCCAAGTCGTACTTGGCGCGGATGTTCGCCTTTGCTTCCTTGGAGAGCGGCTGATTGGTTTCGTCGAACGGGCCGCCCGGCGTGTTCCACATGATCCAGAAGGACAGGAACGAGACGAGGAGCAGGTTGAAGACGATTTCCAGCAGCCGGCGAATCGTGTATGACGCCATAGGAATTTCCGAAGGTTAAAAAAATGGCGGTATGCGAACGGGTCACCCCGTCGCATACCGCCATCAGATTCCGATGCGTCAGCGACCTACGGGATCGCCGAGCGCAGGGTCTCCACTTCCTTGCTGATGTAGATCGTCTCGGGAGCGGTGCTGATCATCGAGAAGCCCGGCCACGTGATGCCGACAGCCGTGTTGACCTTGCCCGGCTCCATGAACGAGCCCTTGACGTACGGCTTGTAGAGGCTGACGTTGGTGCGGTGCACGGCCCAGATGAAGGCAGCGTCCTCGACCATCATCTCTTCAGCCTGCTGATAGATCTTGGTGCGCTCTTCGATGTTCGTCATCGGGCCCGCCTTCGCGAGCAGGTCGTCGTACTCCTGGTTGTTCCAGGTGTGGCGGCCACCGCTCTTGAGCACGGTCAGCATGTTCGACGGATCGAGGTAGTCCATGCCGTAGTCGATGCGGCCGAAGTCGATCGTGTCCGCAGCGGCCACGTCGCCGTCCTTCTTCAGGAGCTTCTCCATGAATTCCTTCTGGACGAGCGCCTGAACTTCGACTTCGATGCCGAGGTTCTGCTTGATCGAATCGGCGAACGCCTGGCACAGGCCCATGCGCAGCGCATCGCTGGCCTCACCGCGGTTGGTGATGACGAGCTTGCCGATCTTGGCAGCGTCGAGGCCGGACTCGGCGAACAGCGCCTTGGCCTTCTCGGGGTTGTACTCCGAGTACTTCTTGTAGGCCTCGCCGTTGGCGGCCGGGTAGCCCGGGGCCAGGAACGAGTAGGCCGGGCGGCCGAGCACCGGCTTGATGACCGACTTGATGATCGAGTCGCGGTCGAGCAGGTGAGCGAGCGCCTGGCGGAACTGCTTGTTGTTGTACGGTTCCTTGCGGACGTCGAAGAAGAAGTAGTCCGTGCGGAAGTCGCCCGGGTCGGTGGCGGCCTGCGCGCCCAGCGCTTCGTCGTTGAGCACGGTCTCGAGCTCAGCGGCGTTGGACGGAGCGGCGCTGTCGATTTGACCGGCCTGATACGCCTGGAAGGCGTTCGGGAACGGCACGTAGACCACGCGCTCGAGGAACGGCATCACTGCCTTGCCGGCCTTCGTGTTGATCTTGGCTTCCATGCGCGTCGGGGTCCATTCGGTGACGACGAACGGGCCGGACGAGACGCAGGTGGCCGGGTTGGTGTTGTACTGCGGGCCGTGGGCGGCCAGCGCCTTGGCGTTCAGCGGCATGTAGAAGCCGAACAGGCTGGGCAGGTACGGGGTGGGTTCGCTGGTCTTGATGATCAGCTCGTACTCGTTGGCGCCCTGGGTCACACCGAGCTCCTCGAGCGGCTTCTTGCCGGCGACGATCTCGTCGTAGTTCAGGATGTTGCCCGAGCCCTTGCTGTAGTACCAGGCGAAGTCGTAGGCCGTCTTCGGGTCGGCCATGTGCTTGAACGTGGCGACGAAGTCGCTGGCGTTCAGGTTGCCCGAGCCGTCCGACCAGGGGAAGCCGTCATCGAGCACGAACGTCCAGGTGACGCCGTCCTCGCCGACCGACCAGCTCTTGGCGCCGCCGGGGGACGTAATCCAGTCCTTGTTCAAGCGGGTGAGCGGCACGCCGTACATGTCGCCCAGGCCGGAGCGGTTGTAGACGCTGGCGCTGATGTCGGCGAACGTGCCGGGGTCGCCCTTGCCGGCGCCAACCCACACCTGCAGCTCCGCCGGAGCGGCATCCGCGGGCAGTTCCTTGCCGCCGCTGTTGACCATCGCCTTCGGCGCCTCGGTGGGCGGCGGGGGCTCGGTCGGCGCGGGGGCTTCAGTCGGCGCGGGGGCCTCGGTCGGCGCGGGGGCCTCGGTCGGCGCTTCCGCCTTGGGGGCCTCGGTCGGGGCCGGAGCCGGAGTCGCCGCGGCGCCGCATGCGGCGAGCAGCGCGCTGCCGGCGCCGATGCCTGCAATCTGCAGGATCTGACGTCGCGTGAGCGTCTTTTCGGTGAGATTCATTCCATTCCTCCACTAATCTCCCACGAGGGGAGCTACAGCTGCGTCATCAGGCACCGATTGCCGGGCATGAGACTGGGCTATATGTACTACATTGTTGGAAATTGTGCAAGCCGTGCCGCCGGCTTGTCACTTCGCCGGGGCGGCGGCGTGCCACAATCCGGATGCGACCGTGCCGAGGACGAATTCGCCGTCGTCGTTCACGGCCAGGGACAGCGCGTCGGCCGGCGCGGCGTCGATCCATTCGATCGTCTCGGCGTGGTCGTTCGTGCGGCCGGCGCGGCCGCCGCCGGTGAACGCCAGCCAGCTCGCGTTTGCAGACATCGCCAGCGCGGTGATCGGCAGGCCGGCGGTCTCGGGCACGAGGTCCCACGTGTAGCCGTCGTCGCTGCGCCACAGGCCCTCGGCGCTGCCGACGAAAATGCAGCGCATGGTCAGCGCGATGCTCGTGGCTGGCAGTGCACGCTCGGGAATCGGCAGGCGTTCCCATGTGCTGCCGGCCTTGTAGCCGCGGAAGACGGCGGATTCGAACGCGGCGAAAATGTTGTAGTCCTCTTGGAACGCGGGCGACGCCGCCAGCGCCACCAGATCGCGCGCCGGCTGATCGAGGTTGCACGGCGTCCATGTCTGCCCGCCGTCGACGGTGCGCAGCACGCCGTTCTCCAGCGTGGCGGCGAAGGCGATGCCGATGGTGCGGAACGACTGCGTGATGCACAGCTGCGTGATCGGCGGGCCGCCGTTCGAGAACTTCACCGGCGTCCATTCGACGCCGTCCATGCTGCGCGCGATCGTATCGGCGGCGCCGACGAACACGCCGCGCGTGGTGTGCGCCGCCGTCGTGATGTGCACGTCGGCCAGCTTCGGCGCCACTTGCGTGAGTTCGCCCTCGCACAGGCGCCAGAGCCCCAGATTCGTGCCGAGGAGCCAGTCCTGCATCAGCCCGCGCGAGGCGGAGAAGATCGTGGCTGGAAAAGCGGATGCTTGCGTCAACGTGGTCATAGGAAGGAGGAGTGTACTCGGTGCGCCCGTCTTCGCGCGAAATTCACGACTTCGGCGCACAATAGGGCGCATGTCGCTCTTTCCCTTCGACTCGGACGGCTGGCGGCGCGACGGCTGTGTGCTGGCGCCGCAGCTGATCTCGCCGGTGCGCGCCGAACGCCTGCGCACGCTGTGCGACCGTGTGCTGGAACAGTGGCGCGCCTGCGATCCGCAGACGGGGGAGCCCGGCGAGCGGCCGGACGCCACGGTCATGCGCCATTTGAATCACCCGGCGTATTTCGCTGCGCGCGCCGCCGAGCACGCCGCCGAGCGGGCCGAAATTCTGGCCGCCGCCGCGGACCCGGCGGTGCTCGGCCTGGTCGCCGCGGTGTTCGGCGAGGCGCCGATGTTTCGCTGCACCAGCCTGTTCTTCAACCCGAGCGGCATCAGCCTGGACGGCAACTGGCACCGCGATTCGCAGTTCAGCCGGCGCGACGACGCCGCCGAGTGGGAGATGCTGCGGGCGGCCGGCGAGAACGGCTCCGGCATGCAGCTGCAGATCGCGCTGGCGCCGAGCGACGACATCGAGATCGTGCCCGGCTCGCATCTGCGCTGGGACACGCCCGAGGAATACGCCATCCGCAAGGCCGACGGCGGGGCGAACAATCGCTCGAACGCCATGCCCGGCGCGCGGCGCGTGCGGCAGGCGCCCGGCGACGCGGTGCTGTTCAACCCGAACGCCATCCATCGCGGCCGCTATCGCTCCGAAATTCCGCGCCGCACGCTGATGCTGACGTACACGCGCCGCTCGGAGCCGTGGAACGACTATTTCTCCGCGCAGCCGTGGTTCCTGGAGCCGGGCTATCTCGACGGGCTCGACGCGGCGGCGCAGCAGTTTTACGGAGAATTCATCGCGCAGTACCGCGAATTTTGGACTTCCTAGACTATGAACAACTGGACATCCGCACGTGAGGAATACGACCGCCGCGGCTATACCGTGGCACGACAGGTGATCGACGCCGACCTGGTGGCCGAGGGGCGCGCGCACATCGAATGGCTCATGAAAAAGCATCCCGACCTGCGGCCGGAGGCGCTCGGGCACACGCTCATGTCGCAGGACGCATTCTGGGTGCGGCTGATCAGCGATCCGCGGCTGCTCGACCTGGTCGAGGCGTTCATCGGGCCGAACATCGCGCTGTTCGCTTCGCACTATATTGCCAAGCAGCCGTACGACGGCCAGCCGGTGCTCTGGCATCAGGACGGCAGCTACTGGCCGCTGGAGCCGATGGAGGTCGTCTCGCTGTGGCTGGCCTTCGACGATTCGACGCGCGAGAACGGCTGCCTGCGCGTGCTGCCGGGCACGCACGGCGTCGAGCTGCAGAAGATGCAGCGGCGCACCGACGTGGCCAACGTGCTCAGCTCGGCCATCGCCGACGAGTTCGTCGACGAGTCGCAGGCGGTAGACGTCGTGCTGGCCGCTGGCGACGTGTCGATTCATCATCCGAACGTCATTCATGGCTCCGACGCGAACACCTCGCCGCGCTGGCGCCGCGGCCTGACGATCCGCTACATCCCGACGTCGACGGAGATCCTGCACCCCGGCCCCGATGCGTGGCCGAGCTGCTTCCACCTGCGCGGCGAGATCGTGCCGGGCATCAATGTGTATCGGCCGTTTCCGAAATATGCGCCCGAGACCAGCGTGGCGTTCCGCGGGTGCGAGGACTGGCGCTGACGTGAAGGATCGCAGATGGCTGCTGCTCGCCGCCTTCGGCATCGTCCTCGCCGTGACGGTGTTCTTCGGCTTCCGCTTCGTGCGCCGCGTGTTTCTCGCGCCGCCGTCGCGTGAGCCGGTGCGCGGCTGGATGAACCTGCCGTACATCGCGCGCGCGTACGACGTCGACCCGCAGGTGCTGCACGACGCGCTCGGCCTGACGCCGGGCGTGCCCGATCGGCGCCCGCTCGAGGAAATCGCTGCGTCGACCGGCCGCAGCGTCGACGAGATGATCGAAATCGTCGATAAGAAAATTCTGGAGCTGGCGCCTGATCCGCCGCGGCGCCGCGGCGGACGAAAGCCGGAGACGCCGACGCCCGAGCTCGTCGTCGCCACGCCGACGCCATGAACCTGCAGGACACGCTCCTCGCCACGCTGACCTCGTACGGCCCGATCGTGCTGTTCGTCGCGGTGCTGGTGGCCTCGATCGGCGTGCCGCTGCCGGTCAGCTTTCTGCTGATCGCCGCTGGCGCGTTCGTCGAGCAGGGCGACATGAACTACCTGGCCGTGGTCGCCTCCAGCGTCGGCGGCGCCGTCATCGGCGATCACATCGGCTACTCGATCGGCCTGTTCGGCGGGCGCTCGCTGGCCGAGCGCATCAGCCGGCGCTTCAAGGCCGAGGCGCTGCTCGGGAAGGCCGAGAGCACCATGCACAAATGGGGCGACGTCAGCGTCTTTCTGAGCCGCTGGCTGATCACCGCGCTCGGCCCATACATCAACCTCACCAGCGGCATCACGCGCCACAAGCTAACGCACTTCACGCTCTTCGACCTGCTCGGCGAAATTCTGTGGGTGCTGGCCTATGTGCAGCTCGGCCGCTTCTTCAGCGACCGCGTCGCCGAAGTGACCGACGCCATGGGCGAGCTCGTCTGGGTGGTGCTCGGCGCGATCGCGCTGGTGTTCCTCGGCGTGAAGATGGTGCAGGCTTTCCGCGTGCGGGAAGCCGATAGCAGATAGTAAAGAGTGATAGTGGATAGTGATAGTGGTCAGTCACTATCCACTATCACTATCGCTATCCACTCTCCCCGAAAAAATACAGCCTGCTCCCGCCCGGCTCCAGCGTGTCTTCGAATTCGGCGGCGTCGCGGGCGAGGATGCGGTCGTCGTACAGGTCGCGCACGACGGCGACGGGGTGCGGCAGGGTGAAGCGGCGGCGGCCGCCGGCCATGCTGTGCACGTTCAGCAGGGAGGACGAGGCGTGCAGCACGTCGCCGGCCTCGCTGAACAGGTGCACGCCGGCGAAGCGCGCGATGCCGCGCAGCACGGCCGCCGGCACGCCCGGCGACGCCAGCCACACGGCGTTCCAGCCGTCGCGCTCCTTCAGCACGAAGCCGGGCTTGCAGCGGCCCATCGCGGTGACGACCTGGCCGAGCGTGCGCGCCGTCGGGTCGGCGGCGTGGAACACCGGGCCGAGGGAGCTGTCGGTGCCCCAGAACAAATCCTGCGGCAGATCGCGCGTGATCGGATGCGTGAAGTCGGTGACGTGCATGCGCATCGGCCACGGGTAGTCGCTTTTCTCGAAGGCGATGCCGGTCAGCTCGGTCATGTTTTCGAGGGCCGGCGCGTCGTTCAGGTAGCCGGCGCCGTAGACGAACACGGCGGTGGCGCCGCTGCCGCGCAGGCGCTCCTGCAGCAGGGCACGGCGGCGCGCGTCGAGCCGCCACGCGTTCAGGAAGAACACCATCTTGTAGCGCTGCGTTGTGATCTTCTCGTCGAGGAAGTCGTCGAGCAGCAGCATGTCGTGCGGCGCCCCGAAGCGCGCCAGGCCGAACACGCGCTGATAGAACACGCCGGCGCGGTTCACGTCGTTGCGCAGTGATTCGTAGAAGAAGCTCTCGTCGTCGACGACCACGGCGACGTCCGCGCGCGGCGCGTTGTCGAGCGTGAGGTTCAGCGCGCCGATGCGCAGGAAGCGTTCGAGCCACGGATGAAACACGCCGGGCTCGGTGTGCGGCTGGCGCGCGTAGCTGGCGGGCGGCCAGTCGGCCAGCCACCAGACGCCGAAGCCGTGCGTGGCGGCGTAGCCGAAGCAGCGCTGGTGAATGGCCACGGCGTGTTCGAAGCGGAAGTTGCGGCCATTGGCATCGAACATGTTGTGCAGCCGCGAATCCTCTTCGTAGAGATACAGTTTGCCGTGCAGGCGCGCCGACTCGCTCGCCGTCATCGACAGGCCGTCGCCGCCCAGCCCGCGGAAGGCGTAGCCGTACGGGCTGACGAGGAAGTCGACCTCGGGCGCGCGCAGGACGGTGCGCAGGCCGAGGTGCCCGCTGCGCTGAATGGTGGAATACGCGCCGTCGACGGGGTTGCCGAAGTAGCAGTCGTTCCACGCCTGATCGAGCAGGTAGCCGTAGAACGCGCCGGCCAGCTTGTCGCCGCCGGTGAGCGTTTTCACGTGGCGGCACTGGTCGATCAGCCGCTCGGCCACGAGGTCGGCCAGGCTGTGCAGGTAGTCGATCGCGTGCGCCTCGCTGGCCGGGTCGCGGAAGCTCATGTGGCGCGCTTCGAGCAGCGCGGCGTTGGTCGGCGGCTGCGCGGTGTCCAGCGAGGCGCTCTCGTCGTTCCACGCGCGGCGCAGCGCGTCGTCGGTGCCGTACTTCGCGCGCAGCCAGCTGCGGAATCTGCGCTGCATCGGCGCGCTGTAGTCGCCGGTGAGCGGCGTCATCGCCGTGACGTTCTTGACCCACTCGCCGCACACCCCGGGGCACACCTGGTAGGCGATGACGCGGTCGTACAGCCCTTCGGCGCGCAGGTATGCCACGAGCCGATCGAGGTACTCGAGCACGTGCGCGTGCCAGACGTCGGAGGCGTACGACGCGTTCAGGCGCGAGCCGTCCGAGGCGATTTCGCACTCGTCGGGGAAGCGGTCGTTGAACCACGGGCCGCTCTCGATGAAGATGCGCAGGTGGAAGAGCGCCTGCGGGTCGGCGGCCAACACCGCACGCAGCAGGCGGCCGGCCTCGGCGAGGTCGGCGTCGGGCGTGGCGGGGGCGCTGGCGCCGCACCACGCCGGCGCGATGCCGACGGCGTTCATGTGCAGGCCGGCGCGGGCGAATTCGCGCACGGCGTAGTCGTTCTGAAACGACCCGTCGGGATCGAAGCCGCCGGCCAGCCAGTGCATGGCGGCGAAGACGGGTTCGCCGTCGAGGAAGAGCGTCGGCGTGCCGTTGTGGGGGCGGACGTGGGCGGAAGGCATGGGGAATTCGGTTATCGGTTAGATGACCAGGCTGCGGTCGAACTCGGACAGGCGCACGAACGTGTCGTTTTCGTCGCACCAGTAGTCGTCCTCGACGCGCACGCCCCAGCCGCCGCGCGGGTCGTCGGGGTAGTAGAGGCCGGGCTCGTTGCAGACGATGGTGCCGCGCTCGAAGTATTCGTCGGCGCGGGTGCCGC
>JBIIIA010000307.1:0-4421 GCA_044235195.1 Thermoflexales bacterium | reverse complement strand
AGCTCGCGGAACGTGGCGTCGTAGTCGGCGTCGGTCAGCCGGTAGATCGCCTTGTTCAGCAGGAAGGAATCGGCGGCCGGGATGTCCCACGCCAGCCGATTGCGCTGGCCCATGACCAGCGTCATCGCGCGCAGGTAGCCGGTGTCGCGCCGCCACGGGGTGTGGCCGAGCACGCGCGCTTCGCCGCTGGTCGGGTGCAGCAGGCCGGACAGCATCTTCAGCGTGGTGGTCTTGCCGGCGCCGTTGGGGCCGAGGAAGCCGATGAATTCCCCGGCACCGATGCGGAAGCTCACGTCCTGCACGGCGTGCACGTCGCGGAAGCGCCGGCGCACCAGGCTGCGCATGCTGGCCGCCAGGCCGGCTTCGCGCTCGGCCACCTGATACGTTTTGCACAGGTGCTCGACGACGATCGGATCTTGGGAATCGCTCGGGGAACTCATGCGATGATTATGCCCGATGCATGCAGCGATCGATTTCGGCCTGTCGAATGTGAAAGTGGTGTACGCCGACGTGAATGGTTCGGTCGTCGATGTGCAGTGCCGGCCTGCGCGGCGCGAAGTGGACGTGAACGACGTGCGCGATATCCTCGCCGCCGACGGCCGACGGCCGTCGCAGTTCGCATCGCTCATCGTGACCGGCGGGCGCAGCGCCGCGCTGCCGGATCGCATCGACGGCACGCCGGTCGAACGTGTGGCGGAGATCGCGGCCATCGGGCGCGGTGGGCTGGCGGCCGCGGGCGTGGATGCTGCGCTGGTGGTCAGCTGCGGATCGGGCACGGCGGCCATCGCTGCGCGCGGCGATGAAGTGCGTCATGCGAGCGGCACGGCCGTGGGCGGCGGCACCTTGTGCGGGCTCGGCGCGCTGCTGCTGGGCGAAGACGACGCTGCGGAGATCGACGCGCTCGCGGCGCAGGGGGATGCGCGCGCGCTGGATCTGACGCTCGGCGACGTCGTGCACGGGCCGCTCGGTTCGCTGCCGCCGGACGCCACGGCGGTGAATTTCGGCCGCGCCGCGGAGACGCGCGCGCGCGGCGCCGTCGGCCGCACGGATGCAGCGGCGTCGCTGGTGACGATGATCGCGCAGACGATCGCGCTGGTGGCCATCGGCGCAGCGCGCAGCGAACGACTGTCGCCGATCGTGCTGATCGGCCGCGTGCCGTCGCTGCCGACGATGGCGGCGCAGCTGCAGCGCACGGCGCATTTTTACGGCGTGAATTTCGTGATCCCGACGGACGGCGTGTATGCCCCGGCGCGCGGCGCGCTCGCTGCGTCGCTCAGCCGCCGAGATTGGCGATGAAGATGTAGCCGCCGCCCATGCGAGTGATGCCGAAGCCGACTTCACTGTACGACGCGGACATGATGTTGCGGCGATGCGGGCCGCTCGGCGATTCCTGGTGGAACCACATGT
This sequence comes from Thermoflexales bacterium, assembly GCA_044235195.1. Classification (GTDB taxonomy): domain Bacteria; phylum Chloroflexota; class Anaerolineae; order J036; family Brachytrichaceae; genus CANJQH01. The sequence goes on along the minus strand of JBIIIA010000307.1, from coordinate 3,014 downwards.
TGAACGCGGCGGCGGCGCTGCGGGCGAACGCCCAGTTTTCGCCGGTGGCCGTGCTGGGGTAGCCGGCGCGCGCGATGCGCTGGCGGGCGCTCGAACCGTCCGATCCGACGTGGCTGCCGTAGCCGCGCGTGGCGCAGTCTTCGGCGTGCAGCTGCGCCGAGGTTTGCAGCACCATCGAATATCGCAGCGCCGGCAGGCCGGCCGCCGCGCGTTGTTCGTTGTGCAACGCGAGCAGTGCGGCGCGCATCGCTTCCACGTCGTCGGCGGCGACGGCGGCGACGGCGACGACCGGCGCTGCCGTGGGCGGTGCATCGGCGACCGGAGCGGGCGCGAGCGCGATCAGCGCCGCGGTCGGTTCGGCCGTGGGCGCTTCCGGCGCCGCGGTCACGAGCGGGATCAGGCTCGGCGCCGACTGCACGCGCGCCTGCACTTTGGCGGCCGCCGGCGCTGCGTCGGAGGTGCGCGGGGCTTTCACCGGAATGACGAGCGCCTGGTCGACGAGCACGCGCGAGGCGTCGGCGATGCCGTTGACGCGCAGCACGTCGGCGACCTCGACCTTAAACCGCGCGGCGATGGTGGACAGCGTGTCGCCCGATTTGACGACGTAGACGAACCAGTAGGTCGATTCGTCGTCGGCGATGCGCGTGGACGGAATCTTGAGCTTTTCCCCGAGTCGCACGTCCTGCGATTCACCGCGCTGGTTGGCGAGCTGGATGGCGGCGACCGAAACCTTAAAACGCGCGGCGATGGTGGACAGCGTGTCGCCTTTCTGCACTTCGTACTCCTGCGCAGGCGACGGCGTTTCCGTCGGCGCGACGGTCGGCTCGGCGGTGGCGGCGGCGGCTTCCGTCGGCGCGGCGGTCGGCGTCGTCAGGCTGGCCGCGGTGGGAAATGCGGCGAGCGTGGCGGCGCGTCGCGTGGACTCGGGCACTTCGGTCGGGGGGGCATCCGTCGCGGCGCCGCTGCAGGCGGACGTGGCAGCGACGGCGGCGACAGCGATGAGCCGTTTCCAATTCACGCGTGGATTGTAAAGGGTGCGGCCGGATGTTTGGGGCAGGTTTCGATTGCTGCCACGCCTCACCCCCTGCCCCCTCTCCCCCTCAATTTCGCTTCGGCTCTGATCGAGCAACGCTCTTGCTGGCGACGCGAAATTTCGGCGAAGAGGGGGCGCGTGGCGGCGTTTGCCCCCTCTTCGCCGAGATTTCGCGCGCTTATCAGTCATTTGCTTGACAAAAACGTAAGCGAAATCGAGGGGGAGAGGGGGTCAGGGGGTGAGGCGTAGACGCGAATCAATGTCCCCCTGAGAGGGGGTCAGGGGGTGAGGCGTATGATCACCCCATGTCCGTGGAGCAGGTAATCCGCGCATTGCGCAGCGATCAGGAGTTCATGCGCGACGTCGTGGAATGGCGGACGGCGCCGGCGCGCGAGGCGCGCTGTGCCGATTGGCCGGCGGCGATCGCGCCCGCGGTGCGCGACGCATTCGGCGCGCGTGGCATCGCGCAGCCGTACGTGCATCAGGCGGAGGCGATGCAGGCGGCGCTGTCCGGCCGGCACGTCGCCGTGGCCGCCAGCGCGGCGGGTGGGAAATCCTTGTGCTTCCATGCGCCGCTGCTGCAGATGCTGCACGGCGATGCGAATGGCCGCGCGCTGTGTCTCTTCCCGACGAAGGCGCTGACGCAGGATCAACTGGCGTCACTGACGGCGCAGGCTGATGCGCTGCTCGGCGCAGCGCGCAGCCGCGGCGTCGTCGCTGCGTACGACGGCGACACGCCGCAGGGAAAGCGCGCGGACATTCGGCGGCAGGCGCGCGTCGTGGTCAGCAATGCCGACATGCTGCATCTCGGCATCCTGCCGCACCACGCGCGCTGGTCGGCGTTCTTTCGGAATCTGCGCTACGTGGTGCTCGACGAAATGCACACGTATCGCGGCATCTTCGGCAGCCACGTGGCCAACGTGTTGCGTCGGCTGCGGCGCATCTGCGCGTTTTACGGCGCGCAGCCGACGTTCGTGCTGGCGTCGGCGACGATCGCCAATCCGGCCGAACATGCCGCGCGTCTGATCGGCGCGCCGGTGCACGTCGTCGCCGATGACGGCAGCCCGCACGGTGAACAGCATGTGGTGGTGGTGAATCCTCCGCTGGTCGACGCCGAACTCGGCATTCGCCGCAGCGCCGATTTCGTCGTGCGCGACATCGCTGGAAATCTGATCGATTCCGGCCTGCAGACGATCTGCTTCGCGCGTTCGCGCAATTCGACTGAAGTGCTGCTGACCTATCTGCGCGACCGCCTCGGTCATCAGCTCTCGGCGACGAGCGGGCAGCCGATCGTCGTCGGCTATCGCGGCGGATACCTGGCTGAAGAGCGACGCGACATCGAGCGCGGGCTGCGCGCCGGCCACATCCGCGGCGTGGCATCGACCAACGCGCTGGAGCTGGGCATCGACATCGGCGAACTCGACGCGTGCGTGATGCACGGCTATCCCGGCACCATCGCCAGCTTCTGGCAGCAGGCCGGCCGCGCCGGACGACGGCGCCGCGCGTCGATCGCGGTGATGGTGGCGACGGCCGATCCGCTGGATCAGTATCTGGCCGGGCATCCGGAATATCTGTTCGAGCAGTCACCCGAGCACGCGCGCATCGCGCCGGACAACCTCGGCGTGCTGGCGCAGCACGTGGCGTGCGCCGCGTTCGAGCTGCCGTTCGAGCGCGGTGAGCGCCTCGGCGATGCCGACGTGGGCGAGATCCTCGACGTGCTCGTGGAGGGCGGCGATCTGTATTCGAACGTCTCACCGGCCCCGCTGCTGCGTGAGTCCGACGGCGCGCGCGGCGAGTCGACGGTGGAATCGGCGCAGCCGCAGCGCTACACGTGGATCGGTGATGCGTATCCGGCGGAGCGTGTGAACCTGCGCGGCATGGGTGACCGCGTGAACATTTTCGACGAGCGCGGCGAACTGCTCGGCGAGACCGAGCGCGCGACCGCTCCCGGCCGCGTGCACGTCGGCGCGATCTACCTGCA
>JBIIIA010000306.1:0-4426 GCA_044235195.1 Thermoflexales bacterium | reverse complement strand
TTGGAAGGCGATTAGTCCGCCCGGGCCCCACTGCGGATCGGAGCCGGCGGCGACAACGGTGGCCTGGCCGCCGCCGTAGACGGTGATCTGCTGCGCATTGGCCTGCACGTAGCGCGTGCCGTCCGGCGAATAGATGCCGGCGCCGCTGAAGCCGAGCGTTTGTGTGGCCACTGCACCACGCCCGGCGTCGTATACGAGTGATTGATAGGCGCCGCTGGCGTCGACGGCGCGGAACGAGATGCGGCCATTGACGCCGTAAGCGGGCAGCGCGGTGAATCCCGACGCTGCCGCGCCGCCCGATTCGGTGCAACGTGCGGCCGCGTCGGTGAGTTTGGCCTGCACGGACTGAGCGCCGAGCGCCTTGGCGGCGTCGTCGTAGCGGCGGCGAGCTTCGCACCAGTTGCCGGCCTGAGCGTAGGCGTCGCCGGCCATGATGTAGGCGCTGCGCAGCTGCGCGCCGACGTCGCGGTAGTCCGCCGGCATCGCGCGCAGCAGGCGGATGGCCGTGTCCCAGTCGGCGCCGATGTATTGGATGGCGGTCTGATAGCGCACGGCGGCGTCGCGTGCGGCCGCCGCCGACGCCGGCAGGGCACGGATGCCCTCGGCCTGGTCGAGGTCGAAGATGCCGCGTTCGAGGTCGTCCAGCGCGCGGCTGGCGAGGCCGGCCAGCCCGCGGGCGAGCAGTGCCTCGTAGCGCAGGTCGGCGACGCTGTCGTACTGGTACTTCGGATCGAGTGCGGTCAGGCGTTCGGTGAGCTGGAGCACCTTGTCCCAGTTTTCGTCGGTGGCTGCTGTGCGCGCCGCCGCGAACAGCTCGGCGGCGCTGACGGACGCCGTCGGCCGCGGCGTGGCGCTGGGCAGCGGGGTGGGAGAGGGCGTTTGAAGAAAGACGGCGGTGGCCAGCATGTCGCGCGCACCGGTGTTGCCGGGCTGATAGCGCAGGACTTCCTCGAGGTTGGCCTGCGCGAGCACTGGGTTGCCGTCGGCGAGCAGCTGCAGGCCGAGGTCGAAGCGTTGTCCGATCAGTGCCTGCACCGTGGCGGTGCGGCGCACGCCGAGCATCTGCTCCCCTTCACGCGCGCCGAGCACGCCAGAGACCGCGACCATGACGGACATCGAGCAGGCGAAGACGAGCGTGACGAGGGCAGGGGTGTAGCGCTGGATGCGCTGCGTCGGCTTCGGGGAAGCGGGCGGCTGCGGCGCCTTGATGCGGTCTCGGATCGGAGTGTCGGCCATCGTCGGAATCGGTGAAAACAGACTCGCCGTGCGCTGGGCGGCGGGCGAGTGTGCTAAGAGCGAATGGAATTATAGGTCGCGTGGCGGGGCTGACGCAGGCTGACGACCTTCGAAACGACGGAAAGGTACCCGGCTTCTTAGAAGCCGGGTACCTTTCCGTCGTTTCGAAGGTGACGCCGGCCTGTTGCCATAACGGAAGAAATCGGTCAAAATACGTCCCATGAATCCGGCGCAGCAGATCAACCCCGTTATCTATCCCATGCTGATTTGTCTGAGCGGCGTCGTCGTAGCGATGGTGCTGCTCGGGATCGCGGTGGTCTCCGTGATGAGCGCGATCCGCCGGCGGCGCGCCGCGGCGATGCAGGTGTGGCGCGCACGCGGCTTGGCGTTTACGCTGCGGCCGGCGCAGGCCAGCTTTCTGAACGAATCACGTTCGTTCGGTGTCGGCAGCAACGGCACGCTCGCCCTGACTGCCGAGGCCGTGTATTTCGCACAAGTGATGCCGGAGCGTGAAATCGAGATTCCGCTACGTGAGATCGCCGGGGTGCACCTGGCTGCGACGTTCAACGGCCGTCGCGGAGGCGGCCCGTACCTGGTGCTGCGTCATGTCGACGGGCGCCTGACCGGCTTCCAGATCAGCGAGGCGCGCAAGTGGGCGGATGCGATCGAGAAGAGCACCGGCGGCGCTTCCGGCAGCGGTTCGGCTCGTCTGGCTGCGGCGTAGCAGCGCCGGGACGGCGAACGCGCCCATCGCCACGAATACCACCACGCCGACCACCGGGCCGCTCCAGAACATGACGTTGGCGCCCGATTCGCCCAGCCACGCGGTCACGTAGATCGCCAGCGGCATGTCGTTGTTCGCGGCGGTGCTCGGCGTCAGCCGGCTCCACACGAGGAAGATCGCGGCGGCGGTGACGAACCAGCCGACGAAGTTGCTCAGCGGGATGCCGAAGTAGAAGCCGCCGTTCGGCCAGATCCACGCGCCGTCGGCGACCATGCGGGGATCCAGGCTGAGGTCCCACGCGGTCATGGCGGCGGCAGCGTAGACGATGCGCAGCGCCGGTGATCGTGGCGCCAGTCGACCGGCCACTTCCCAGCTCGGATACAGCATCATGAACCAGGCTGCTGGGATGAGGATCGGAACGTGGCCGAACGCGCGCGGGCCGAGCAGGTCGGTGTAGTCGTAGTCTCCGAAGATCAGGCCGTGGGCGCTGCCGAGATATTCGAAAAGCAAGGCGATGCCGAAGCCGCTCATCAACATGGCGACGGTGCGCGCGACGCGGTGCGTCTCGAGCGCCGCGGCGATGGCGGATGCCAGCCAGAACGCGATCGTCGCCGCCGTCGCCGGCAGGAACCACTCGACGATGGCATTCAGCCGCACCAGGCAGTACACAGTCATGGCGGCCACCCAGCAGAGGAAAAAGAGCGTGCTGGCGCGCAGCGGTCCCCGTTGCATCGTTACCCGTCCCCCATGCGTCTCACGTGCAGATAGATGGCGGGCAGGCGCTGCATTTTCTCGGTCTGCGACAGGTAGGCGCGCCGGGTGTACACGTCGTAGTCGTTGAGGTGAATCTTGCCGAGGATGCCGCGGTACAGAATGGCGGCCGCGGCGACGGCGAGGCGGCCGTCGCGGTTCAGCAGCGAGATGCCGCTGATGCTGCGGTCGTAGAGCGCGTCGGCGCGGTCCATTTCGAAGCGCATGAGCGCCTTGAAGCGGTTGTCGATGACGCCGCGGCGCACGTCTTCGTCGGTGTAGTGGAAACGGGCGAGGTCCTCCTGCGGCAGGTAGACGCGGCCGCGGCCGATGTCTTCGCCCACGTCGCGCAGGATGTTCGTGAGCTGCAGCGCCACGCCGAGGTCCTCGGCCAGGGCCAGTGCGCGGTCGCGCGAGGCGCCCGGCCGCAGGCCGATGATGTGCATGGAGACCAGGCCGACCGTGCTGGCCACGCAGTAACAGTAGCGGCGCAGCGACTCCCACGTGGGATAGCGGTCGATGTGCAGGTCCATGTCGCAGCCGTCGATGAGTTCTTCGATGTAGCGCTGCGGCACCTCGAAGCGGTCACGGACGTGGGCCCACGCGGCGAGCACTGGATCGGCCTGTTCGTCGGCGGGACGGCGCGCGTCGGCGCGCCAGTGCGCCAGGATTTCCCCGCGGTGCCCGCCGCCGACGTCGACGATGTCGTCGGTGCGGCGGCAGAAGGCGTAGAAGGCGCGAATGGCGCGCCGCTTGGCGGGCGGGAGGAACGCCGTGCTGAAATAGAACGACTTGGAATGTTCGCGCGTGATCTGATCGCACAGGCGGAATGCCGAGTTCAGGTGCGCCGGTGTCGGTCCGGTGAGCGTGTCGAGCATGGTTCCTCCGATGGGTGCGATCTTCGTTTCGGTCGATGTGACGTTCGAGACGTTCAGGCCAGCACCGGCTTCGGCGCAGCGGCGCCGGCGGTGTCGATGGCGAAGTCCTGCGCGATCAGGCGCGCCGTCATCTTGGCGGACATCATGACGGACGGCGTGCCGCCGCCGGGCTGGAAGTTGGCGCCGACGAAGTACAGCTTGCGAATGTCTTCGCTGCGGTTGTGCGGCCGGAAGAACGCCGACTGCGGCAGCACCGGCTCGATGCCGAAGCTGTTGCCGAGGCGGCTGTTCAACGCGTTTTCGTAGTAGTCCGGCGTAATAAAGTGCTGGTAGACCAGGCGTTCGCGCAGGCCGGGCAGGTAGCCGTCCTCCTCGAGCATGGTCAGCACACGATCGACGAGCTTCGGCCCCTCGGTCTTCCAATCGATGCCGCTGGAATTGTTGGGCACCGGGATGAGCGTGTAGGCGGTGTGATGGCCGGCCGGCGCCAGGTTCGGGTCGGTGAACGTCGGGATGTGCAGGTACTGCGAAAAGTCCGGGCTGAGCACCTTGCGATGGAAGATGTCGTTGAGCAGCTTTTCGTAGCGCGGCCCGAGGATGATGTTGTGGTGGCGCAGGCGCGTCGCGTCGCCGTCGTCGGCCTTGAAGCCGAAGTAGATGACCAATACCGACATCGACTGGCGCTTGAGCTTGACGTGAGCGTCGAAGTTGAACCAGCGATGGCGCTTGTCGATGAGGTGCAGGTACGTGTTGGCGTAGTCGCCGTTGGACGCGACCAGGTCGGCGGCGATTTTTGTGCCGTCCTTGAGCGTGACGCCGGTGGCGGTGCGGCGATCGT
>JBIIIA010000305.1:0-4438 GCA_044235195.1 Thermoflexales bacterium | reverse complement strand
ATCTCCGTTATTGTTTTCTCCCGCGTGCGGCTCTTCTTGAGTCGCGTCGATAATCTTTACGGCACGTCGGTTTTATGAATCGACGGTCGTTTTCAGCAGAGTCCATTTCTATGAGCAATCCATTTCTATCCACGGTGCGTGAGTTGTCCGTCGCCGGGTCGGCGTCCGTGCGCTATTACGATATCAACGCCCTCGGCCCGCAGGTGGCGGCGCTGCCCATGTCGATCAAGGTCATGCTGGAGCAGGCGCTGCGTCAGTGCGACGATTTCGAAATTACGCAGGCCGACGTGAATCGCCTGGCGAATTGGAACGCGAAGGACGTCGGCCAGAACGAGCTGCCGTTCAAGCCTGCGCGCGTGATTCTGCAGGACTTCTCGGGCGTGCCGTGTCTCGTCGACCTCGCGGCGATGCGCAGCGCGCTGGCGCGGCTCGGCGCCGATCCGTCGAAGGTCAATCCGCTGGTGCCGGTCGACATGGTGATCGATCACTCGGTGCAGGTCGATTTCTTCGGCACGAAGGACGCGGTCGAGAAGAACCTCGCCATGGAATTCGGCCGCAACAACGAGCGCTATCAGTTCGCCAAGTGGGGGCAGAAGGCGCTGCGCAATTTCCGCGTGGTGCCGCCCGGCACCGGCATCGTGCATCAGGTGAACCTCGAGTATCTCGCCGCGGTGACGTTCCTCAAGGACGGCGTGGCGTACCCGGATACGCTGGTCGGCACCGACTCGCACACGACGATGATCAACGGCCTCGGCGTGGTGGGCTGGGGCGTCGGCGGCATCGAGGCCGAGGCGATCATGGTCGGCCAGCCGCTGTATATGGTGACGCCGGAGGTGATCGGCTTCAAGCTTTCGGGCGCGCTGCGCGAAGGCGTCACGGCGACGGACCTGACGCTGACGGTGGTGCAGATACTGCGCAAGAAGGGTGTGGTGGAGAAGTTCGTCGAGTTCTACGGCCCGGGCCTGAGCAGCATGAGCCTGGCGGACCGCGCCACGATCGCCAACATGGCTCCGGAGTACGGCGCGACGATGGGCTATTTCCCGATCGACGCCGAAAGCCTGCGCTACCTGCGCGCGACGAATCGCAGCGCCGAGGCCGATCTGACCGAGGCGTACGCGCGGGCGCAGGGCTTGTTCCGCACCGATGCGACGCCGGACCCGATCTTCACGGACACGCTCGAACTGGATCTGAGCACGGTCGAGCCGAGCGTCGCCGGCCCCAAGCGCCCGCAGGATCGTGTGCTGCTGACGCAGGTGAAGAAGACGTTCAACGCTGCGTTGACGGCGCCGACGAAAGACCGCGGCTTCGGCCTGAAGGAATCCGAGCTGGACAACACGGCGGTGGTGAAGGTGAACGGTGACCTGACGCTGAAGCACGGCGCGGTCGTCATCGCGGCGATCACCAGCTGCACGAACACGAGCAACCCGAGCGTGATGCTCGGCGCCGGCATTCTGGCGAAGAAGGCCGTGGCGAAGGGCCTGCACGTGCCGGCGTACGTGAAGACGTCGCTGGCGCCCGGCTCGAAGGTGGTCACGGAATATCTGCGTGACGCCGGCCTGCTGGAATCGCTCGAGGCGCTCGGCTTCAACGTGATCGGCTACGGCTGCACCACATGCATCGGCAACTCCGGCCCGCTGCCGGCCGCCGTCGCCAAAGCGGTGAGCGAAACCAACATCGTGACGAGCGCGGTGATCAGCGGCAATCGCAACTTCGAAGGCCGCGTGCATCCGCTGGTGAAGGCGAACTATCTGGCGTCGCCGCCGCTGGTCGTGGCGTATGCGCTGGCCGGCACCACGGACAAGGACCTGACGAGCGAGCCGATCGGCATGGGCAACGACGGCCCGGTGTATCTGAAGGACATCTGGCCGACGCAGCAGGAAATTCAGGAGGCGATCGAGAGCCACATCCGGCCGGAGATGTTCGCCAGCCAGTACGGCGCGGCGTTCGACGGCACGGCCGAATGGCAGAAGATCAGCGGCGCGGAAGGGCAGCTCTACGTGTGGGACGACACGAGCACGTACATCCAGGAACCGCCGTACTTCGAGGGGCTGACCCTCACGCCGGCGCCGGTGCAGCCGGTGGTGCGCGCGCGCGTGCTCGGCCTGTTCGGTGATTCGATCACGACCGATCACATCTCGCCCGCCGGCGACATCGCGCTGAATTCACCGGCCGGTCAGTGGCTGGCGGCGCAGGGCGTGGTGAAGGAAGACTTCAACCAGTACGGCGCGCGCCGTGGCAACGACAAGATCATGACGCGCGGCACGTTCGCCAACATCCGGTTGAAGAACCTGCTGGTTCCGGGCATCGAGGGCGGCGTGACGAAGTACCACGCCACCGGCGAAGTGATGCCGATCTTCGACGCGGCGATGAAGTACAAGGCCGACGGCGTGCAGCTGGTCGTGCTGGCCGGCAAGGAGTACGGCACCGGCTCGTCGCGCGACTGGGCGGCCAAGGGCAGCAACCTGCTCGGTGTGCGCGCGGTGATCGCCGAGAGCTACGAGCGCATCCATCGCAACAATCTCGTCGGCATGGGCGTGCTGCCGCTGCAGTTCCTGCCCGGCCAGAGCTGGGAATCGCTCGGGCTCAAGGGTGACGAGTCGTACGACATTCCGGTGAGCGGCGACGTGCAGCCGCGCCAGACGCTGACGGTGACGGCCACACGTCCGGACGGCAGCGTCTTCACCTTCGAAGCGATCGCGCGTCTGGACACGCCGGTCGAGGTGAACTACTACAAGAACGGCGGCATCCTGCAGACGGTGCTGCGCGGCATGGCGAAGTAGTCGTCACCTTCGAAACGAAGGAAACGTACCCGGCTTCTTAGAAGCCGGGTACGTTTTTACATAATTATCGCAGCCGCGCAATCAGCGTGCTGACCAGGAGGCCGAGGCCGAGCAGCTGAATCAGCGCGCCCAGCCCCGAGAATCCTCCGCCCAGCAGCGCAATCAGCAGCGGCAGCACGACGAACGCGGCGGAGCCTGCGATGATCCCGGCCGTCGCCGCAGCCCAGAAATACTGCCCGCGCACGCCCTTGAACGCGCGGCGCACCACTTCGGCGATGCCCGCACCCGCCGCCGGTGCTGCGGTCATCATGATGATGATCGAGAAAAAACCGATCCTGCTCACCAGCTGCAGCCCGAAGCCGACGAGCACGCCGAGCACAAGCGTGATTCCGAAAACAGCCGCATGCTGCAGCGGCGTGGCGTTGTAGAACGTCGCCACGCGCGCCTTCACGTAGTACGGACACACGTAGCCGGTCGGCGTCCGCACGGCATCCTTGACCGCGAGCGGCCGGCTGCATTTCGCGCAACGCAGCGTCGTCGGCGCCGGCGCCACATAATTCCCCGGGCAATCGAATTGCGCATCCATGCCCCCGATTGTAGGGCGACCCGGTGGGTCGCCCCGGACCTACCGGGTCGCCCGGCGGCAGTCACCCGTCGACGTCGCAGTTCAGGATGCCCAGCATCGCCTCGTGCACGTGACCGTTGCTGGCGCACACTTCACCGCGCGTGAACATGTCGTTTCCGCCGCGCAGGTCGGCCACGCGGCCGCCGGCTTCCTGCACGATCACCACGCCCGCTGCGATGTCGTACGTTTTCAGTCGCGGCTGCCAGAATCCTTCGAGCCAGCCGCAGGCGACCATGCACAAATCGAGCGCCGCCGCGCCCATGCGCCGCACGTCCTGCGTGTGCTGCATGAAGTTCAGAAAATGCCGGAAATTGTTGTCCGGCTCCGTGGATCGATCGGTCGGGAATCCGGTGCCCAGCAGCGATGCGCCGAGATCATCGATTCGTGTCACGTGAATCGGCGCGCCGTTCAGCGTGGCGCCGAGGCCGGCGCCGGCTGCGAACAGCCGCTCGTTGATCGGGTCGTACACCACGCCGGCGCGCGCTTCGCCGTCCACGACCAGGCCGATCGACGTGCAAAACCACGGCACGGCGTGCGAAAAATTGTGCGTGCCGTCGATCGGATCGATGTGCCAGCACGGGCCGTCGCTTTCGGTCTGATACGCGCCGCCTTCTTCGCCGACGATCGCCCAGCCCGCGTAGCGTCGCCGCAGTTCGCCGACGATGTGCGCTTCGGCTTTCTGATCGTATTCGGTCAACGGGTCGAAGCGTCCCTTAAATTGCACCGCGAGTTCGCGCCGCTGAGAAACGGCGTAGCCTTCGCGCAGCAGCGGGCCGACGCCGCGGGCGATCTCGATGATGTCCTGCAATATGGCAGCGGTGTTCATGCGTCCGAACTGTACTCGATCATCGGCTGCGGACGTGTGCACCCGCCGTTTGGGGCGAGTTTTGAATCATCGACGATGCAACACGAAGAGAGATCCCTCCGTCTTGCCCTGGCTCGTTCGTGGCAACGTCTGCACGGACGGGGCAAGACGTTCGGGATGACGCTCCGGGAGAGGGAACGGCAATCGCAGACAGGGTGGTACGTCCCC
>JBIIIA010000304.1:0-4455 GCA_044235195.1 Thermoflexales bacterium | reverse complement strand
GTGATGAAGGACGCAGCGCGGCTCGGGCTGCTGGAGGTGTTCCTCGAGGCCGGAGCGGTGCTGGGTGTGCCCGGCTGCGGGCCGTGCATGGGAAACCACATGGGCGTGCCGGCCGTGGGCGAGGCGACCATCAGCACGGCGAATCGAAATTTCCGCGGGCGCATGGGCACTCGTGACAGCGAAATTTACCTGGCGTCACCGGCGGTCGTCGCTGCCAGCGCGGTGGCCGGCGAGATCGTGGATCCGCGGAACCTCACCCCCTGACCCCTAAAAAGAGGACATCGATTTCGCCCTACGCCTCACCCCCTGACCCCCTCTCCCCCTCGATTTCGCTTGCGTTTTTGTGGAGAAAATGGCCATACGCGCGCGAAATCTCGGCGGAGAGGGGGAAATTGCCGCCACGCTCCCCCTCTTCGCCAAAATTTCGCGCGCTTCCTCGAGCGTCGATCAGCGACGACCTGCGCGAAATTGAGGGGGAGAGGAGAGAGGAAAGAGAGGCACACATGCACACCTCTCTTTTCTCACTCCTCTCCCCTCTTTCCTTTCCGTCCGTGCTATATTTCCGTCTCTCAAGCCGGAGTGGCGGAACTGGCAGACGCGCGCGACTCAAAATCGCGTACCTTCGGGTATGTGGGTTCGATTCCCACCTTCGGCATGAGGCTGAGAAATGAGGAAAGAGGGAAGAGGAGTGAGAAACGAGAGGATCAATCTCTCATTTCTCACTCCTCTTCCCTCTTTTCTATTCCCTATCCCCTATTCCCTCTTCTAACTTCAGCCCTTCGACATGTCGCTGCGATGCGTGGCGTCTGAGAACTCGATGTGCACGTCCGGGCGGCGCAGCACCTCTTCGCGCAGGGCAGTGCCGAGGCCAGGTTTTTCGTTGAGCGAGAGCATGCCGTCGCGGATGGGGATGCGCTCGGTCATGACGTCGCTGTACCAGCCGTCGTAGTAGGCGCGCACGGTCTCCATGATTTTGGCGTTGGGGATGTGCAGCATCAGATGCGCAGCCGACCATAGCGCGACCGGGCCGATGCAGTCGTGGCTGGTGACGGGCAGCAGGTACGTCTCGGCCATCGCGCAGATCTTGCGCGTTTCGGAGATGCCGCCGCACCACGCCATATCGGGCATGATGATGTCGGCGGCATTTTTCTCGATGACCTCGCGGAAGCCGAATTTGCTGATCAGGCGCTCGCTGACGCACAGCGGAATTTTCGTGTCCTGCTTGAGGCGCGCGTACGACTCGACGTTGTCGGGCGGAATAATTTCCTCGAGCCACATGACGTCGTACGGTTCGAGCGCGCGCGCGATTTTCACGGCGTCGGTCAGGCTCCAGCGCGCGTGGCCCTCGATGCAGATTTCCATCGCATCGCCGACGGTGCGGCGGATGTCTTCGACGTATGAGACGCCTTTTTTAAGGTCGTCGTGTTTGAGGTGATACCCGACCGGGCCGACGGCTCCGGCGCCGGCGCGGCTGCCGACCGGGCCGCCGAGGGAAACGCCGAACTGATCGAACGGCCAGATCTTCATGGCCTTGATGCCCTGCGCGAGCAGCTCGGCCGCCAGCTCGCCGGTGTGGCCGGACGCCCAGCGCTGGTAGTCCTGATGTTTGCCGTGACCGACGCACGTGTTGTAGATCCAGATCGAATCGCGGCAGCGGCCGCCGAGCAGGTTGTAGATCGGCTGGCCGGTGTACTGGCCGAGCAGGTCCCACAGCGCCACGTCGACGGCGCTGATGGCGCGCGTTTCGCTGCCGCCGTAGCCGAAGAAGTTCACCGTGTAGAACATGTTCTGCCAGTGGCTCTCGATGTCGAACGCGCTGCGGCCGATGAGGAGGTTGGCGAACACGTCGTGCACCATGGCGCTGATGGCGCGCGGCACGTAGTATGTTTCGCCGAGGCCGACGAGTCCGTCGTCGGTGTGAATGCGAACCCACGTGGTGTTCGGCTGTTCGTCCAGCCAGATGGTTTCGATGCGTTCGATTTTCATTGTCATGGATTAAGGCTCGGGAATAGGGGATAGGGAGCGGCAAGAGGCAGAGGATAGGGGTCAGCGGACGAGCGGGAAGCGCGGCGTGACCTGTGGATTGACGATGTGCGCTGGGTCCGGCCAGCGGCCTGCGAGCACGCGGACGATGTTTTCGACGGCCGTGGTCATCATGTCCTGTTTGGCCTGAATCGAGTGGCCGGCGAGGTGCGGCGTGAGGATGACGTTGTCCATGCCGCTAAGCGGATGCAGATGGGGCGGCGCTTCATCGACGAACGGGTCGAGCAATTCGTACGTGTCGATGCCGGCGCCGGCGATGCGGCCGCGGCGCAGCGCGTCGACGAGCGCGGCTTCGTCGACGTTGGCGCCGCGCGAGGTGTTGATGAGGCAGGCCGTCGGCTTCATCTTTTCGAAGGCGGCGGCGTCGATCATGTGGCGCGTGGCTGCGTTGAGCGGCACGTGCAGCGAGACATAGTCGGATTCGCGGAGCACGGTGTCGAAGTCGGTCATTTCGACATCGAGGGCGACGGCGTCGTGATCGGGCGCACTGCGATTGCGGCGGGTGGCGAGCACGCGCATGCCGAAGGCGCGGGCGCGGCGGGCGGTCTGCACGGCGCTGCGGCCGAAGCCGACGAGGCCGAGCGTACAGGTTTCGAGGCGTTGAATGGCGGCGGCGGCGCGGCGCGCCTCGGCGAAGCGGCCGGCGGCCATGCTGCGCTGTGCGTGCGAAAGCCGGCGGTTGAGCGCGAGCAGCAGCGCCATGGTGTGGTCGGCCTGATCGGCGACGCAGAAGTACGGCGTGTTGGCGACGACGATGCCGCGCTCGGTGGCGCGGGCGACGTCGATGCGATCGGTGCCGGTGCCCATGCGGGCGATCAGGCGGCAGCGCGCCATGGTGTCGACGACGGGCGTGGGGAGCTTCGTGCCGATGAGGGCGACGACGTCGGCGTCGGCGACGTGAGCGGCGATCTCATCGGGGTCGGCGCTGTCGACGATGACGGGCTGCAGGCCGGCGGCGGCGAAGGCGGTGCGTTCGAAGTCTTCTTGCGGGAAGATCGGTGCGGTGAGTCGGATGATGCGCGGCACGCGGCGTGGTATAGCAGAGGCCCGGTGCGGGGGCAAGTAGGGTCGCCGGGCGGTGGGTCGCCGGGCGGTGGGTCGCCGGGCGGTGGGTCGCCCTCACCCCATCACCACCACTTCGCGCCTCTTGATCACCCGATCCACCGCGTGCGCCATGGCGTCGTACGGGCCGCCGCGGCGCACGCGCAGCCCGCAGCTGCGCTCGACGTGCGCGATCATCTCCTCGCGCGTCAGGCGCGTGGCGTCCCACGAGAACGCCACGGCGCCGCCGGGTTCCAGCCACGCCTCCCACGCCGGCAGGGCGCGCTCGAGCAGCTCGAGCAGCGGGCCGTTGTGCTGCACGCCGTAGGGCAGGTCGGTCACGATCAGATGCGGCCGCTTGAATCCGTTCAGCAGCTTCGCCGCGTCCGCCGCGTCGCCGGCGGCGCAGCACAGCGTCTGCTCGCCGATGGTGAAGCGCCAGCGCCGCCCGACGCCTTTCATGCGCTCTTCTTTTTCGTCGGCGTCGATCTCCGCTTCGCGGCAGTACTGCCTGAAAAATGCCGCCGTCCCCTGCACGTCCTCCAGCGATTTCTCCACTCCGAACGCGTCGGCCCCCAGCGTCAGCGCCACGAACAGCGTGGTCCCGCCGCCGGCCAGCGGGTCGAGCACGCGCAGGCCCTTCCACCCGCCATTCGCATAGGCAGAACTGTGAAGCGCGACATTGCACAGGAACCGCGTGAACAGTTCGTTGGTCTTGCCTTTGTAGCGCCGCGCGCTCACCAGCTCTTCCGGCCACGCGCCGCCGGCGTCGATCTCCAGCGGCCGCAGCCACGGCCCGGCCACGCCGCCGACTTCGTCGCGGCTCTCGAACCACGCTCGCGTCGCCGCCAGCCGCCCCGCGTCCGCGCGCACCAGCTCGTCGATCGGCTCGTCCGTTCGCACACGCAGGTAGCGCTGGCCGCCCAGCGTGATGAGCTGCAGCTCCTCCGCTCGGACGCGCGCGCCGAATGGGCTCAGCTGCAGCTCGAGCGGCGCGAGGTGCTCGGCCAGCGCGCCGTACTGTGTGCTGCGCTGCGGGGCGATCTGGGTGTAATAGTTGTGCATGGCGGCGGACCGAAGTGATAGTCGATAGTGGATAGTTATAGAGAACTATCCACTATTACTATCCACTATCTACTCATCCAACACCCCGTCCCGCAGCCCGGACGGCAGCGGAGCAGGGCGGGCGATGCCGCTCGTCAGCGTGATGTGGCGGCCCTCGCGCGACGCATCATGGAAGGCGTGCATGACGTCCAGCACGTGATACGCCAGCGCGCCGCTCGCGCGATGCGCGCGCCCGCTCTGCAGCGCATACGCCATGTCGGCCACGCCCAGGCCGCGCGACTGGTCGGCGTACGAGTGCGTCAGGTT
>JBIIIA010000303.1:0-4469 GCA_044235195.1 Thermoflexales bacterium | reverse complement strand
GTCAAAATGCTCAACCGCGTTCCCGGCGTCCGCGACCTGGTGCTCGCCGCGCTGTATTCGAAAGGTTGACGCGTGAGCATGATCTACGACAACTTCGACCTCGAAATCACGCAGCACACCTTGAACGGCCGCGAAGAGTCGTTCGCCGTGCGCGTCCTCGAGTCGCCGGCCGGCCAGCAGAAAGCATCTGCCGCGCATCGCGTCGTGCTGCCCCCCGACCTGCGCGCGCGCGTGCGCGTCCTCGATCGCCGCGGCATGGATCGCCGCCGGCTGATCGAACTCGGCACGGCGCTGGCCGACGCGCTCTTCCCGCCGCCGGTGCGCGCCATGCTCGAAACTTCGCGCCTGCGCCTCAGCGAGGCGCGCGGCCTGCGCATTCGCCTGCGCTTCGATCAGCTGGCGCCGGCCGGCCTGCCGTGGGAGTACACCTACCTGCCGCGCACCGAGGGCATGCTCCATGCCCTCGAGGGATTCCTGTGCCTCGATCGCCGTATTTCGATCGTGCGCTATGAATTGATGAACCAGCCGGTCCCCCCGCTCGCTCGCACCGATGGACCGCTGCGCTTCATCGGGCTTTTCTCATCACCCGAGACGCTCGAGCCGCTGCGCGTCGACCATGAGCGCCGCCTGCTCGAACGTGCGCTCACCAAACTGCCGGCGCTCGAAGTCGAATGTCATTTGCACGCCGGGCTCGACTCCCTCCTCGATGCCTTCGCCCAGCCCGCGCACGTGCTGCATTTCGCCGGCCACGGCATCTACGACACGCGCAGCAGCGACGGCAAAGGCTACCTGGTGCTCGAAGACGACCAGCGGCGACCGGTGCCCCTCTCCGCCGAACGACTGGCGCTCTCCCTGCAGAGCCGCGGCCTGCGCCTCGCCGTGCTCGCCGCTTGTCAGACCGCTTCCCGTGACGAAATGCACCCATGGACGGGCGTCGCTCCCGCCCTCGTGCGCGCCGGCGTGCCGGCCGTCGTCGGCATGCAATTTCGCATCTACGACGAGAACACGGTGACGTTCAATCGCCACCTGTATCACACGCTCCTCCACGGCCAGCCCATCGACTCCGCCGTCACCGCCGGGCGCCTCGCCATCCTCGCCCGATCCGGCGAAGAAGACCGCGACTGGGGCGTGCCGGTGCTCTACATGCGTTCCAGCGACGGCGCAATCTTCCCGAAGACGACGGCCATCGCCGCCCTCGAAGCAGACCTGGACACGGACCTGCCCACGATGCGCAGCCTGACCGGCCTGCCCGCCGCGCGCAGCTTGTCGCGCAGACAGCTGCGTTCCGCCGATGCCCTGCCGCTCCCGGCCCTTCGGCTGCAGGGGGCGCATCTCCAGCAATTGAAGACACGCCTGCGCGATGTGCTGCACGGCAAGTTCAGCCTCGCCGAACTGTATTCCCTCGCCGACGAGCTCGACATCGATGCCGCAGACATCGCGCGCAAAACGCGCCTGATCACCGCCATGCAGCTCGTGGAGATTTGCGCCGCCCGCGACAGCCTGCCGCATCTGCTCGCCGCCGTCCGTCGGCTGCGTCCGGGCGCCCTGCCATCCGCGGACTACTGACGCAGATTCCCCAGCGCCGCGATGAGCACGGTGCGCGCACGCCGGCTCGTGCCCGCCAGCACGGCCGTGCGCAGCAGCCCGCGATCGTCCTCGAAGCGCAGGCGCAGGCCGGCCAGCACGCCTCCCGCGCTCGCCGCGTCGTACGTATCCGCGCTCACCACGCGACGGATCACCACGCTCCAGCCCGCGTCGTCCATCGCCAGGATGCGCGCCTCGTGCACACTGAATTCCATGCGTGCCATGGCGCCGCGCAGCTGCGCATCGTCGAACGCGAAGCCCAGCCCGCCGTAGAACAAAATATGCGCCGCGTCGGCGTCTGCCGGATCATGCGCCTCGCGGCTCGGTCGCCACAGCGACGGCAGCGCGAACTCCAGCCGGGCCGCCGCCCACACCAGCGCCGCCAGACCAATCGACGCCGCCAGCGCCGCCGCCCCGAGCCACGTCACCCATTCCGCCGCGATCACCAGCGGCGGCCGACCGACGACGAGATATCGTTCCGGCGCGCCGCCCTCCCCGCGCATCACGCGGCCGACCAGCGTCGCCGGCGCGTTCGCCTCGCTCGGAAGAAAACCATCTTCGCGCACCCACACCACTGCGCCGTTCGTCGGATCGACCAGCGACGTGAACTCCGGCCCGTAGCCGCGCCCGAGAATTTCACCGAGGCGCAGATAGCGTTTCATCGTCTCGTCCGTGCGCAGCATGCCGCTGACGCGCACGTAGCGCCCGACGACTGCGTCTCCGATCGCACCGATCAGCAGCGGCTCCACAACGAGCGTTTCGATGCGCGCCGGTCGCACGAACGCCACCGCCAGCACCGCCGCACAGATCACCACCACGAGCGCCGTGCGCGCACGCGCGTCGAAGCGCAGCCGATGACACAACGCCGCGGCTCGCTCGCTCCAAACGGCGTTCGGATTCACATTCGGATGTTCATGCGCGCTACCACCAGCCACGCCGACGAATATACAAGACCAGCGCCAGCGGCGTCGCCGTCAGCACGACCAGAACGATCGCGAACAACGCACCCGGCGCAAGCGGCGAGTGCACCACGATCGAATCCGCGAAAAAGTTCATGCCGAAGAAGCCGGTGATCACCGCCAGCGGGCTGAACAGCACGGTGAAGATCGTCATCGTCTTCATCACGTCGTTCGTCCGATTCGCCATGACGGAAAGATACGTCTCCAGCGCACCGGCCACCAAATCGCGCAGCGTCTCGTTGATGTCGACCAGCCGCACCAGATGATCGTACACATCGCGGAAGTACACGCGCTCCGATACGTCGACCACGGCATAGTCCTCGCGCGCCAGGCGCGTCATCACGTCGCGCTGCGGCGACAACACGCGCCGCAGATTCAGCACCGCCGACTTCAGGCGAAAGATGCGCGACAGCGTCGCGCGATCGGAATGCGTGAAGATTTCGTCCTCCATGCGATCGAGGGAATCTTCCATCGCATCCATGCACGGCGTGTAATCCGATGCGATGGCGTCGGCCAGTTCGTACAACACGTAGTCGCAGCCGCGCCGCGAATGGCGCTCATCGCGCAGCAGCGTCCGCCACATGCGATCGACGGCTTCGATGCGTTCACTGCGATACGTCAGGAGATAGCCTGCGCCGAGAAAGACGTCCAGCTCGGCGGTGTCGATCTCCTGCAGCGCATCGTCCCAGCGCACGGCGTGCAGCACGACGTACAGATATTCGCCCCAGTCGTCGACGCGCGGCGTGCTGGCCTCGACGAGCACGTCCTCCACCGCGAGCGGATGCACGGCGAAAACGTCGCGCAGAAGGTGCAGGAGCTCGTCTCGCAGCGAGCCGTCGTCCGACGATCCATCGTCGAAGAGATCGATCCACGTCAGCGTATCGGGCTCCGCCAGCAGATGCGGAATGCGATCGACGGCGTCGGCGCCGAATTCGTGCACGCCGCGATCGGCGGCGCGATGAAGAATGCGCAGCATGCCGGAAGTATGCCGCGCCGCTACAATTCCTGCTGCGTTTCACGCAGCGTTCGCCGCGTCGAACGACCAGTCATGAATATCTTCAACCGCATCTTCACCATCGTCGGGCTCTTCGTCGTGCTGTCCGTCGGAGCCGTGGTGCTCATCGTGCCGTCCGAGGCGCTGGCAGTGATGCACGTAGCCGCCGACGCCGGCCGCCTGATGCTGTTCCCCGGTTGGGATCCGCTGCCGCGGCTGCTCCTGCGCATCTCGTTCGCTTCCGTCTGGATCGCCGCCTTCGGTGCGCTGCTGTGGCTCGAAGTGCGCCGCGCGCCCGAAGCCGTGCTGGCCGTCGCCCGCCGCGACGGCGGAGCGATCATCCACATCGCCGCGCGTTCGGTCGAATCACGCATCGACGACGCCGTGGACGGCATGCCCGGCGTCATCGCCGCGCACGCCAGGGTGCGGCCGCGCAGCAAGGGCGTCGTCGTGTCCGTCGATGTGCGCGCCACCCGCGAGACGGATCCGGTCGCCTGCGCCGCGGAGGCCGCCGAAGCCGTCCGCCGCATCGTGCAGAACGAACTCGGCCTGCGCCTGGCTGCCGAGCCGCAGATTCAGCTGCGCACCACTGCCGGCGTCGCGAAGATCGACCGCAGGCCGTCGCTGCTCGAGCGCTTCCGCCGACGCCCGACGCACGCCGAAGCAGCGTCGCTTCCCGCAGAAACGCCGACGACCGAGGATTCGCCGCAGGTCTGATCGCCTGTCTTCCCGAACATCCTGCCCATCTATGCGGCCGTTGTCGCGGACGAGCCAGGGCAAGACGGAGGAACCCTGGATCGGGCGCCGAATGCGGGGAGCGCCACAGATTTTTGTAAAGCAACGTCAGCCTCTCGCTGCACTCGGGATGACGGGCCGACGGCGCAGCAGGCACAGAGATCTCGCCGATCCGCTTTCTCCTGACTCGTCGCCTA
>JBIIIA010000302.1:0-4487 GCA_044235195.1 Thermoflexales bacterium | reverse complement strand
GCGCAGCGTCGCTGGGAAACGTCCCTCGGCCATGCCGAGCACGGCGACGAAGTCGTAGCGCAGGCCGATCGTCTCGGTCACGTCGTGCACGCGCAGCGCGTCCACCGCTACGACGTCCGCGTCGGCGCGTTCGTGTTCATCGTACGAAGCGCCGGATACAGTACGACGCAGACGCTCGAGCAACGCGCTACTTGGCTCCGTGCGCGCTGCGCCGATGCGCGAATCGATCCATTCCAGGCCGGACAGAATGCGCATGAATTCGCGCAGCGCCGACTGATCGCGCACGCCGAATTCCTCGGAATCCGCCGCGCGTCGTTCGACGCACAGCAGGTCCTCACCGATGAGCGCGCGCAGCCACGCGACGAACTCGGCCATCGACGCGTGCGACGGCGGCGTGAGGCGTTCGACGAACACAGTGAAGCGGCCGTGCAGCTGCGCCGCATCGAAGGGAAGCGCGTCCTCCTCGCCGCTGCGCGCGGCGGCGGCGAACGCCTGCTCCCACTGCGCACGGCCGTGCAGCACATGGCCCCAGCGCGCGAGATCGTCGAGCGCCAGTGCGTCGTCGGGCGTGATGCCGAACGATGTCAGGTCGAAGTACGGGGAGCGCCATGCATCGACCAGCAGGCGCGGCGGCAGCGCCGTGCCGCCGGATTCGGCAGGGACGACGGCGCGCAGCAACTCCAACAGCGCGGCCGCGGCCGGGTTGCTCGTCAGCGGCGATCCACCGGCGAAGGCGACGGGAATCTTCATCTCTTCCGCAACCGAGCGAATCAGCGCAATGTACGGAGGAGCATCGCGAGCGAGCAGCGCCATGCGCGCGTACGGCGTGCCTGCATCCAAGTGGCGACGCCGCAGCCAACGCAGCGCCTCGCGCACTTCGCCCGCCGCATTCGGTGCTTCGAGCATGTGCACGTCGATGCGCGGCGCGGTGGTCGGTGCACCATCGAGTCGTCGTCCGTGCGCTGCGATTTCGCGAATGGGATCGAAGGAACGTGACGACGGCGGCGCGGCCTCGACGTCCAGCGCGGCGGTGATTTCGTCGCGCATACGCGCCAGCAGCGACGACGATGCGCCGGATGCGCGCTCGCGCTCGACGACGGTGATCACGCACTCGGCGGGCCGTCGCGCGGCGCGTCGCAGCCATTCGCGCTGTGGAACCGACAGTTCGTCGAACCCATCGACGCCGAGCCAGCGCCAGCCGCGCAGCAGCGCCGCATCGGCATCGAGCGCCGCGGCCGCGGCGCGCTCCACGCGAACCGAATCGAACCAGTCGTTGTCGACGAGCAGCGATTCGTAGGCGGTGAGCACCGCAGCGAGTTCGTGCAGGCGCGCCTCGTCACCGATGTCGCGCAGCGCCTGTGGATCGACGCCGGCTGTGGACAGATCGAAGCGCAGGCGCAGCAGCGCCTGAGTGAAGCCGGCCATGCCGCGCAGCGATGCAAAATGCACGAGCGGCGTGCGGGCGATCGCCTCATCCATCAGCACCCCGCGCGCCGCCGACGGCAGCGCTTCGGCCTTTCTCCCGGCCGCGCGCAAAGTCTCGCGACAGGCTTCCTCGAAGGTCAACACACGCAGCGGTGTATCGACGAGCCGGCGCAGCAGATCGGCCTTCTGCGCCGCGGTCACAACGACGAGCACGGCGGGTCCGGCCGCTGCGCGCGCCGCGGCCAGCAGCCGTTCGCTGCGCCCGGACGCAAACGGGCCGATGATCAGGCGGAGGGTCATGCGCCGGAGGATACCGCGGCACATGAGGGGACAGGGAACAGGGGTTTTCGCAGTATCAGTTTGCTCACAAACACTACTAAATTTAGTAGAGTTTTTGTTCGTGTTTTGCTGCATACTTCCCATATTCGCGTCGGAATATGGACCTTGCAACCACGTCTCCCCTCGTTATCCTCGCCATATGCGGTGGATTAATTTTTGCCGCATTCATCCTGATGGCCATCATCGGCGCAAAGTACACCAAGCCGGAGTACTACGATGAAGTACTGGCCAAGGCGAATGAACTTTCTACACAAGGGAAGCGTGCGGAAGCACGAGAACGTCTGCAGAAGGCCGTCGATTTCCTATCGAAGAAACAGCAGTTAACGCCGGAATTGAGCATACGTCTGGCGCGCATGCGCCTGAGCTGCGGCAGGCTGCTTGCGCTCGACGACAAAGCAGCTGATGCTGCATCGATCTTTCGGCAGGCCATCACCACGCCGAATGCCGAGCCGTCGATCGTCGACGAGGCCGTCGTCGCCCTGCTGGCCACGCGGGAAACGCAAAACAGCGACCTGCCGGTGATTCAGACCAGCGTCCTGCGCATGGCAAATCCCGCGCCCGCCGAGCATCCGCTCGTGCAGGTGCTCGACGAAGCATTCTTCCACAGATGCGGACAGGACATCCAGTCACGCAGCACAGCGCAGGCCATCGTCTCGGCACTGTATGCGCGCGGCGTGCGCACGGCGTGGATCGCGCGCATGCACGGCCACGCGCTGGCGGCATCCCAACAGCAGAAGGAAGCCATCCGGGTTTTCCGCGAACTGGTGACGGATGCCGCTGCCGCCCGCGACGACAAACGCATGCTGAGCCGCCTGCTGCTGCAGCAGAATCAGCCGGCGCAGGCGTTCCCGATTCAGCAGGCGCTTGCCGACGATGAACACGCGACGACGGAAGACCGCCGCGCCGCCGGGTCGACGGCGCTGCTGCTCTACGAATCCGCGACGAGTAAATCCGCAGCCATGCTCGACCAGTGCATCGGCTGGCTGCGGCTCGCCGCCAACGCCGAGCGTCAGCACGCGGAAACATGGCGCACGCTCGCGCGCGCCGAGCTGCTGCGCGGGCACAAGGATCGCGCCAAGACTGCGTACGAGTTCGCCATCTTCGCCGGTGCGGACGACGCCGCGACGCATCTCGCGTTCAGCGATCTGCTGCTCGACATGCAGGATCCCGTGGGTGCCTGCACTCATCTGCGGCGCGCCGCCGAGCTGACCGCCACGGACGGCAATCTGTGGCTGCGCGTCGGACGCCTGGCGCTGGCCAACGGGGACGCCGCCGCGGCCGTGCAGGATCTCGAACGCTCGGTGAAGTGCAAGGGCGCGCCGGGCGATGCACCGCTGATCCTGGCGGACGCGTATGCGCGCGTCGGCAACCATCGCCGCGTGATCGATCTTCTGAGCACGCGCAAAAAGCTGCCTGCGGCTTCCCTGCTCCTACTCGCGCGCGCGCACGCACAGCTCGGCGAAAACGCCGCCGCCGTCGAACGCATGCAGGAATATCTCGCCGGGCAGGCATCGAATCAGCAAGCACGCTATGAACTCGCCATGCTGTTCGGCCGCGTCGGCGACTGGGCGCAGTCGGCAAAGCAGTTCGACGCGCTGAAGGACAAGGAGATCCGCCGGACTGCGCTGCCGTACGCCGCATACGTCGCCCTACGCGCCGGCCAGATCGAATCGGCCGAGCGCCTGCTGCGCGAAGCCAACAGTGCCGGCGTCGACGCAGCCCTGCTTCACCACGTCGCCGCATCGCTGGCGGCGCGGCGCGGCGACGCCGACGCGGCGCGCGCCGCATGGAAGCGCGCGCTGGAACGCGAGCCGAAATTTCCGGCGGCACTGCATGCCTTCGCCCATTTCTGTGAAGCGCAGCGCGATTACGAGCAGGCGGCGGCGCTGTTCACTGCACTGCGCGAGGCTACGCCGGACAACACCGCAGCACGCATTCGTATTGGCGTCTGTCTGACACGCGCCGGAAAGTATCAAGAGGCGATCGCCGCCTTCCAGACAGCCGGCGCAGCGGTCGATGCCGACGTCGAAGCGCTCGAGTGCATGACTTACGGCTACGCCAAGCTGCAGAACTGGGCCGCCGCAACGGCAGCGCTCGAGAAGCTGCCGAAGAGCGGGCGGCGCGCCGCGGCCAAACAACGCAACGAATTCGCGATCCGCTACGAATTTGCGCGCGCGCTCTATCAGCGCGGGGCGTACACCGAAGCGCGCGAGCAGCTCGAACAGCTGCCGGCCAATCAACTCGGCCAATCGGCGGTCACGCGCGCGACCTACGCCGCGCAGACTGCCGCCGTCGGCAAACTGCTGCCGCCCGTCGATCCCGCCGCGCTGCACAAAGCGCTCGATCATCTGCGGCGCATCGCGCCGGCCAGCTTCGCCGCGCTCGTGGTGCCGGCGCTGGTATCGCTCGCGAAGAACGGCACGCCGCCACGCTGGGCGAGCATCGCCGACGTGCGGCCGGTCAACGCAGCACAGCAGGCGGCGCTGGCCATCCTGGCGGCGGCAGCCGGAGAGCCGAACGCTGCGCATGCACTGCTCGACGGCCTCGACAGCCCGATCAGCGCGCTGTTGCGCGGCGTGGCCGCAGCGGGCGCGAAACAGTGGAGCGCCGCGTTCGATGCGCTCCGCACGACGCTGCAGGCCGGCCCGCCCGCCGACGGTTCGATGGACGCGCTGCTGCGACTGACCGCCGCCTGCGGCATCGCCGCCGGCAAACATGGCGAC
>JBIIIA010000301.1:0-4501 GCA_044235195.1 Thermoflexales bacterium | reverse complement strand
GTGAAGACTGTTTACTATCCACTATCTACTATCTACTATCTACTATCTACTATCTACTATCTACTATCTACTATCACTCTCCACCTCCACCACCCCCACCACCACCGCATCTCCGTCGCTGATGCGCAGCCGCGCGCCGCTGGTGGGGTCGTACATGCCGATGCGGATGCGGTATTCGCCGGGCGGCAGATCGGCCGGCGCGACGATGGCGTAGGCGTCGCGCTGGGGGACGCCCGGCGGCCAGTGCGATGTCGGCACGAGTGCGCTGAGGGTGAGTTTGTCCTGCTGAAAGGCGATGCTGCCGTCCGGGCGCAGCACGTGCACGAAGACCTTGTAGTCGCGCGTCGGGCGCGTGCGCGGCATCCATTCCAGCACTGCGTAAAACCAGTCGCCGCGGCGCGCCTGCGGGCTGTGCCAGGTGCGCCGCAGCTCGATGTCGGCATCGCCGTCGCGGAATTGCGCGCCGTTCGGTCGCAGCGGGATGGCCGCCATCGGCGTTCGCGTGATCGCATACAGCGGCAGGCGGATCTGTCCGAAGTTGTATTCGCCGATCTGATAGCCGTTGGTGCGCAGTGTGGTTTCGACGAAGCGCTGCGGATCGACGACGTCGTCCTGCCACAGGAAAAGTCGCACGCGCTTCGGCTGCCGCGCGTTGAGTGCGTCGAGCACGACGGCGTCGTTCGCCAGCACGCCGTGCAGGCCGGAGGGCAGGGCGATCACATGGTCGCGCGCTGCGCCGGCGAAGTAATAGTCTGCAGCGAAGTTGTCGCGCGACAGGACGATGACGTCGCCGGGTTCCAGAGCTTCGCTGACGTGGCGCACCGCCGCCCGCACGTCGTCGCGCTGGTGCGTCGGCTCGGTGAAATAGCCGTGCAGCACCGGCGTCCAGATGCCGGCCATCGCCAGCACCGGTGCGAAGACGAGCCGGCGCGGCGCGAGCGCCAGCAGGGCACACACGGCGGGAGCCAGCGCGATCAGATAGCGTGGATGAAACACCGAGCGATACGGATAGAAAATGCGCACGGCCACGGCGGCCGCCAGCAATGGAATCACGGTTACGCACAGCAGGAAAGCCGCCTGCTGCCCGCGCCGCTGCGCTACTGCGGCGCCGATGCTCAGCCCGGCGCACACGCCGAGAACGGCGAGCGCCTCGGTCGTGGCCGGCGTGGGCAGCCCGGCATCGATGAACCAGCGCAGCCATTCGAACATGCGGCCGTCGATCGTGTTCAGCGGAAAGGCGAACCCGTCGTCGTACGCGAATCCGCCGCGCGCCGCCAGCAGCCACGGCGCCACCACAGCGACGACGCCGAGGGCGGCGAGGAGCCAGGGGAGGAAGCGACCACTGACCACCGACTGCCGACGGCCGTGATCCGATTGCGGACTGCGGTCTGCAGTCTGCGGTCGAAACCATGTCAGCGCCACCGCCGCCGCGTGCCCCGGCAGCAGGAAGATGGCGTAGTAGTGGCTGTGCGCCGCAAGCGCGAGCAGGGCGGCCGAGGCCACGAGCGCGCGCGTGCGCCCGGTGCGCAGCCAGATCCACAGCGCCGCCGTCGATCCGATCGTGAGCGCGGCGACGAGTGCGTACATGCGCGTCTCCTGCGCGTACCAAATCGCGGCGGGGCAGATGGCGTACAGCGCCGCGGCCGCCAGCGACGATCCGCGCATGCGCTGCGCCAGCAGCGCCACGCAGGCGAGCGCCGCGACATCGGCCGCCGCCGAGAGCATGCGCATGGCGAACTCGCTCTGTCCGCTGACGCCGATCCACAAATGCAGCAGCGCGTAGTAGAGCGTCGGGCTGCGGTCTCCGGCGGTGGCGGCGGCCATTTCCGCCAGCGGCATGCGCGCCAGATGCCACGACCAGCCTTCGTCGAACCACAGGCTCTGGGCGTGCAGCCCGTAGACGCGCAGCGCGAACGCAGCGAGCAGCAGGAAGAGAAGTGCGAATTTGCGCAGCACGCTGCGCATTGTCGCGCAGGATTCGTGACAGCTGTCATGAGAATTCACGGCTGTTCTGACACGTTCGACTATTTCGTCTTCATCGAGTGTGTTATTACTTGCCCACGATGTTTGGAAGAAAAAAAGCCGACGCGTCCAAGGCGGCCGGCGCGAAGCCGGACACGCTGATGTCGCTGCGGGATGTCAAGAAGGCCTACAAAACGGAAGCCGGCGACTTCTATGCGCTCAAGGGCATCGACCTTGAAATTCGCCCTGGTGAATTCGTCGGCGTCGTGGGCAAGAGCGGCAGCGGAAAGAGCACGCTGATCAACATGATCACCGGGATCGATCGACCGACGTCCGGCGAGATCTGGGTGAACGATCAGCCGATTCACGGCCTCGATGAAAATCGCATGGCGCGCTGGCGCGGGCGCAGCATGGGCGTGGTGTTTCAATTCTTCCAGCTGCTGCCGACGCTGACGGTCGTCGAGAACGTGATGCTGCCGATGGATTTCTGTCGCCTGTTCACGCCGAAGGAGCGCCGCGAGCGCGCCATGGCGCTCCTGGCGCAGGTGGAGATGGCGGATCAGGCGCGCAAGCTGCCGTCGCAGATTTCCGGCGGGCAGGCGCAGCGCGTGGCGATCGCGCGTTCGCTCGCCACCGATCCGCCGATCGTGATGGCCGATGAGCCGACCGGCAACCTCGACAGCCGCACCGCCGATGCGGTCTTTCGCCTGTTCGAAGGTCTGGTGGCGCGCGGCAAAACTTTCCTGATGGTGACGCACGACAACGAGCTGGCGAATCGTCTGCATCGCGTAGTGACGATCGCCGACGGCATGCTCGTCGGCGATTCGCGGAGGTGATGAAAAGTCATGCTTGCGCTTTCTCCTCGCTGGCTCAAAGTTCTGCACGATCTGCGCGACAACCTGCCGCGCACGCTGCTGTCGGTGGCGTCGATCGCCGTCGGTGTGACGGCGTTCGGCGGCATGCTGGCCGCGCGCAACGCCGTCGTGGCGAACATCGAACATGCGTATCGCGGCGGAAATCCGAGCGACATGACGATCGATATGGCGCCCTTCGACGCGGAGCTGCTGCGCTGGGTGAAGCAGCAGCCGGGGGTGCAGGAGGCGACCGGGGTCGCCATCGTCTCGGGGGTGATGCTCCGAAAGGACGGCTCCGAGAAGGACATCACGATCTACGGCTACGACGACTATGCAGACATACCGCTGAATACGCCGCGGCCTGTGTCCGGCAAATTTCCGCCCGATCGCGGCGAGTTTCTATTCGAACGCGCCGGCGTGTCGGCGGCGGCGATGACGCCCGGCGAGGCGGCGACGATTCGGCTGGCGACGGACGCCACGTTCTCGCTGCGTTACGTCGGATCGCTGTACGACGTGTCGGTGCCGGCCGGGCCGGCGGCGTCGCGCTGGGCCGTGTATGTCGCCGCGCGCACGCTGGCGGACCTCGGCGTCGATGCGCGACCGACGCGCCTGGCGATTCGCGTGGCGCCGGGGATGTCGGTGCAGGAAAAGTATGCGCTGGCCGATCGTCTGATCGACTCGCTCACGCGCCATGGAATGCGCATTCGCGGCTTCGATGTGAATGAGCGCGGTGAGCACTGGGCGGCGTCGACGGCCTCCGGCGTCATCTTCATCCTCGTGCTGGTCGGGGCGGCGGCGCTGCTGCTGAGCGGCTTCCTCATCGTGAACGTGGTGAACGGCCTGCTGCTGTCGCAGCGGCGCATCATCGCCGTGATGAAAATCGTCGGCGGCGACCGCTGGCAGATCATGGGCGTGTACATGGCGATGATGGCCATCCTCGGCGTGTTGGCGGCGATGATCGCACTGCCGACGAGCGCTGCGCTCGGTCGCACCCTCGCCGGCTTCATCGCCGGCGTGATCAACTTCGACATCGTCATCGCCGGCTTTACGTGGCAGATTGCGGCCGCGGAAATCGGCGTGGCGCTGTTCGTGCCGATGGCGTTCGCGGCGTGGCCGATCTGGTCGGCGCTGCGCGTGCCGGCGGCCGAGGCGATCAGCGATGTCATGCAGCGATCGCAGGCCGGCACGATCGAGCGGATGTTGGCGCGGCTGGACTCGCTGCCGCGCATCCTCGTGCTGGCGTTTCGCAGCCTGTTTCGCAATCGTGTGCGCATGCTGATGACGATGGCGACGCTGATCGCCGCCGGCGGCATTTTCATCGCGGTGCTGAATCTGCGAGTGGCGATGCCGCGCACCATCGTGAATGTCATGGGGGTGAACTCCGCCGACGTCACGTTGTCGCTGCGCTCGTCGATTCCCGCCGTCGCCGCCGAAAACCGCGCCAGGCAGGTGGCCGGGGTGGAGTACGCCGAGGGCTGGATCACGGCGCAGGCGACTATCGTGCGCGCCGATGGTGACGGCAGCACGCTGCAGATCAACGGCGGCGCATCCGATTCGCCGTTGGTGGCGCCGATCATGCAGTCCGGGCGCTGGCTTTCGAAGTATGGGGAGCACACGCGCAATGAGATCGTGCTGGCGGAGTCCGTGCTCGATGAGGAGCCGAATCTTGCGCTGGGCGACACGGT
>JBIIIA010000300.1:0-4504 GCA_044235195.1 Thermoflexales bacterium | reverse complement strand
GCCGTCGGCGCCGCGCACGAGCGCCACGAATCCGATCCCCGCCGCCTGATGCAGCGTCCACTGCTCCGGCGCCAGCAGCTCGTCGAACCCAGCCAACGAGACGAAGCAGACGTCGTCTTCGCAGTCGAACGCCGTGGCGGCGTAGTACGGATGTGCACTGGAATCGCGGCTCAGCGCCGCGCGCACCGCCGCCTCGACCTCTTCCGACAGCGCCACCGTTCCGGGAATCAGCGTCGGCTCGACGCGCTGGATCTGCACGCGCAGCAGACGCTCCGGCGCCACTCCCCCCATCGCCAGGACAGCGACGAAAATGCACACGCTGATGACCAGCGCCGCGGCAAATACCCGATGCATTCCGAACTCGATTCTGCGCATACGACACTAGTGTAGGCAGAATCCGCCACTTGCGATTCCTACTTTCGCCGCAGAGTCTTCTAATTTTCAAATTGTTTTCTTTGAGAAAACCGCCAATCGGCAGCTGGCGGAAAAACGAAACGCGCCGCTGTTTTGACAGCGGCGCGACGGCGTTGCGAAGCACCCTTTCGTGTCCGTATCGATCAGAGCTTCCGCTGCCGGTATCTAGTAATCGTCGCCGTACTCGCGGCGCCCTCCCGGGCGTCGATCCCCACTACCCCCAGCGCGCGAGTCTCCGCTGCGCCCGCCGCCGAACCCGCCGCGCGAGTCTCCGCCGCGGCCGCCGCCGAACCCGCCGCGCGAGTCTCCGCTGCGCCCGCCGCCGAACCCGCCGCCGCGCCCGCCACCGCCGAACCCGCTGCGCGGGCGGTCATCGGCGCCGCTGCTGAAGCTGCCCCGCGGCCGGTCTTCCTTCGGCTTGGCGAAATCGATGCGCAGCGCCCGATTGTCGAGAAGCTGCCCGTTCAACATATCGATGGCTTTCTGGGCACCCTCGGGGGTCGCCATCGTCACGAACGCGAATCCCTTGCTGCGGTTGGTGGCGCGATCGATCACGATCTCGGCGTCGTTTACATCGCCCGCCTCCGAAAAGAATGCGCGCAAGCCTTCATCTGTCGTCGAGTACGACAGATTTCCCACGTACAGTCTGTTCATTGCTGTGTCTCTCCCGGGAAAAAACTAACAAAAAAAAGATTTGCCTGAATCGATACGGACGAACTCGATGCGCGATGCCCACCACGAAGCGACGTTGCCGAAAAGCTGACACCACGTTGCCCAGGCCGCGTCATACTATAGCAGTCGACCCATACTTTTCAAGTATCGGAGGTGTCAAAACCTATCAAATCGGTGAAATTCGACGGCTCCCGCTCTCCGCCGAGATTTCGCGCGCTTATCAGTACTTTGCCCGGTAAAAACGGAAGCGAAATCGAGGGGGAGAGGGGGTCAGGGGGCTCACAAGGGGACAGGGATGAGATAAACCCGCTACGCCTCGGCGTTCCTGCTTCGCGATGAATGTCTCGCGATGTTCAGCACAACGCGCAAGCGCTGGAGGCGCGACGCTCCCCGAGCCCGGGGCACCGCCCCGGGCACCCCGCACGCCGGACGACCTCACGCGCGGGTGCATCCGCCGTTGGGGCGAAATTTCGCCGTCGCCTACGCCTCACCCCCTGACCCCCTCTCCCCCTCTTCGCCGAAATTTCGCGCGCTTGCTCGAGCGTCGATTCGCGACGAGCTGCGCGAAATTGTGGGGGAGAGGGGGTCAGGGGGTGAGGCGTGAGCAAGCTGCCCCAAACGGCGGATGCCCCCTCACGCGCCCTCCACAATCGCCGATAGTAGACTATGCAGCGAAACTATCATGGCTAATTTTCAACTCCTCAAAGAACTGCATCAGCCCGCGACGACGAAGATCGTCCTGCTGGTGATGGACGGCGTCGGCGGCCTGCCGCGCCCGGAAGACGATCGGACCGAACTGGAAGCCGCTCACACGCCGAACTTCGACCGTCTCGCGCGCGAAGGCTGCCTCGGCCAGCATTACCCCGCCGGCCCCGGCATCGCCGTCGGCAGCGGCCCCGGCCACCTCGGCCTCTTCGGCTACGACCCGCTCGAATACGAAATCGGCCGCGGCATCCTCGAAGCCGTCGGCATCGGCTTCCCCGTCGGCGACCAGGATGTCTGCGTGCGCGGCAATTTCTGCACGCTCGACGCCGCCGGCCGCATCTCCGATCGCCGCGCCGGCCGCATCCCGACCGAAGTGTGCCAGCGCCTCGTCGCCAAGATCAACGCCGCGAACATCACCCTGTCCGCCGACGTGCAGGTCTTCGTCGAGGCCGTCCAGGACTACCGCTTCCTCGCCGTCATGCGCGGCCCGGGCCTCTCCGGCGCCATCGAGGGCACCGACCCGCAGCGCACCGGCGTCCCGCCGCTGCAGTGCGTCGCGTCCACGCAAGAGGCCGCCGCCCAGCGCACCGCCGCCCTCTTCAATGAATGGATCGCCAAGGCCACCGCCGTCATCCACGACGACGCCCCGGCCAACGGCATGACCCTGCGCGGCTTCAGCACCGATCCCGGCCTGCCGAAGTACAAGGAGGTCTACGGCCTCAAAGCCGGCGCCATCGCCGTCTACCCGATGTACCGCGGCGTGGCCTCGCTCGTCGGCATGGACGTCGTCTCGCATCACGCACACACCGTCGCCGAGGAGTTCGAAGCAGCGGCCCAGGTGTGGAAGGACTACGACTTCCTGTTCATTCACGTGAAATACACCGACAGCCGCGGCGAGGACGGCAACTTCGCCGCCAAACAGGCCGTCATCGAGGAAGTCGACGCCGCCCTGCCGATCCTGCTGGCCCTCGAGCCCGACGTGCTGGTCGTCACCGGCGACCACTGCACGCCCAGCCAGATGCGCGCGCACTCCGGCCACCCGGTGCCGCTGCTGCTGTGGGCCCCGGCCACCGCACGCCGCGACCGGAGCGCCGGCTTCGGCGAACGCGAATGCGCCCGCGGCGGCCTCGGCACCATCCGCGCCGCCGACATCATGCCGCTCGCGCTGGCGCACGCCGGCCGGCTCGGCAAGTTCGGCGCCTAGCCCCCACACTCACCACCCGACGGCCGATCCACAGGATCGGCCGCTTTCTTTACATGCAACGCATCCGCACGCTCCTCCTGCCCATCATCCTGCTGATCGCCGCGCTGCTGCGCTTTTCGGACCTGAACTGGGACCAGAGCCAGTACAACCACCCGGACGAGCGCCACGTCACCAACGTGGTCTCCGGGCTGCGGATGCCCGATTCCCTGGCCGAATATTTCGACCCGGCCGCCTCGCCGCTCAACCCGTACAACCTGCGCCAGAGCTGGGTATACGGCACCCTGCCGCTGTTCGGCGCGCGCGCCGCCGCCGAATTCCTGGACGCCGGCTGCGAACCGGATCGCGCACTGATTCCCGCCCTGCTCGGGCGCGCGCTCTTTCCCAATGCCCCGACGCCCTGCCCGGCCGGCTTCTTCACCGGCTACGAGACGATCCGGCTCGTCGGCCGCATGCTCTCGGCGCTCGCCGACACGCTCACCGTCCTCGCCGTGTTCCTCACGGCGCGCCGCTGGTTCGGCCACCGCGCCGGCCTGCTGGCCGCCGCCTTCTCCTGCCTGGCGGTGCTCCAGATTCAGCACGCCAAATTCTTCGTCGTCGAAGCGCTGCTCACCGCGTGCACGGCGTGGAGCCTCTATTTCTGCGCGCGCATCTCCACGCACCGCATGCGCCACGGCTCCCGCCCCTACGGACTCTGGCGCGACGCCGCACTCGCCGGCCTGTTCGCCGGGTTCGCCGTCGCCTGCAAAATCTCGGTCTGGCCGACCGCCGCGCTCGTGGTGCTTTCGATCGTCATCGTCCTGCTGCGCGACCGCCGCACCGGCATCGGTCCGGTCGCCGACGCGCTGCTGGCCACGCTGATCGCCGGCGTGGTCACGTTCGCCGGCTTTCGCATCGCGCAGCCGTACGGCTTCGTCGGCGCCAGCGACGTCGAGTGGAAATACACGCTGCGCGCCTGCGACGCGCTCGACGGCGTGCAGCGCGACATCTGCCAGAACACCGCGTCGATGCCGGATCTCGTCGCGCGCCTGACGGAAAACATGCCCGCTTCGCTGCGGCCGATCCTCGCCCCCTCCGCGCGCTGGGTGGCCGAGCTGCAGCAGGCGGCCTACACCGCCAGCGGTCAGTTCGATCCGCCGTTCGGCTGGCAATGGGCCAACCGCGCGCCGATCACGTTCCCGCTCGGCAACATCGTCTTTTACGGGCTCGGTGTCCCACTGGCGCTCGCCGCGCTGCTCGGCATCCTCTTCTTCGCACGCCGCGCACTGCAGGGACATCGCCTGCATGCCGTGGCCGTGCCGCTGCTGTGGACGGTCGGCTTCTTCCTTTATCAAGGCACGCAGTACGTCAAGTCGATCCGCTATCAGCTGCCGATCTACCCGATGCTCGCCGTGATCGCGGCGGCGTTCCTCGTCGCCGCCGGCCGCGCCATCGCGCTGCGCCTGCGCGGCCGCCGCATGCGCGCGCTGGCCGCGACGCCGGCCGCGCTCGTCCTCGGCGGCACCCTGCTGT
>JBIIIA010000299.1:0-4506 GCA_044235195.1 Thermoflexales bacterium | reverse complement strand
CTGTGTGCGCGGCAGCATCTGCATCTGTGCGCGGCTTTCGATTTGAAAGGCGCCGAGCGTGTCTGCGGCGCACATCATGTCGTAGACGCACGGATCGTCGACGGGCAGGCGATCGAGATCGATCGAGTCGCCGCCTTGCTCGAGCAGCGCCTGCGCTTCGGCAATCAGGCCGTGCGTGCGCAGCGACAGCACGTCGAGTTTGACGAGTCCGGCGTCCTCGATCGAATCCTTGTCCCACTGCACGACGCAGCGGCCGGGCATCGTCGCCGGCTCGATCGGCACGAGCTCGTCGAGCGGGCGCCCGGTGATGAGCATGCCACCGACGTGGATCGAAAGATGGCGCACCACGCCGTCGATGCTGCGCAGCAGTTCGCACAACAGCGCCAGCGGTTCGTTCGGCCTGTGCATGTCGTCGCCTGCGGTGTTGCGCAGCGCGTCGATCTCGTCGGCCGCGCCGGCCGGTGAATGCGCATCGATGTGCCTGAGCAGCCGCTCGACGACGGCCTCGGGAAAATTCAGCGCGCGCCCGAGGTCGCGCAGCGCCGAGCGGGCCTGGAACTGCACGTGGTTGCAGACCATCGCGCAATGTGTGCGCCCGTAGCGTTCGTACAAATACTGGATCACTTCTTCGCGCCGTCGCCAGTCGAAGTCGAGGTCGATGTCCGGCATCGTGGCCTTGTCGGGCGACAGGAATCGCTCGAAGAGCAGATCGTGTTCGAGTGGATCGACCTGGCTGATGTCCAGCAGATACGCCACGATCGAGCCGGCTGCCGAGCCGCGGCCGGAGCAGCGAATGCGGCGTTCGCGCGCGAAGCGCACCACGTCCCACACCAGCAGAAAGAACGAGGACAGATGCGCATCCTGAATGATCTGCAGCTCGTGCGCCAGCTGTGTGATCACGCGTGGTTCGAGACGCGGATAGCGCATCGGAAGCGCGGCGTGGCATAGGTTGTACAGGAAGCCGAATTCGGTCTGCCCCGCGGGGACCGGGAAGGCCGGCATGCGCTGTGCGCCGCCGGCGACGCCGCCGAAATCGAGGTCGACGAAGCAGCGTTCGGCGATGGCCAGCGTGTTGGCCAGGGCATGGGGAATGCCGGCGAATCGGCGGGTCAGCGCAGCGGCGTCGGCCAGCGCGTACGTATGGTTGTACGGCAGCGCGCCGGCGCGGCGCGCCTCGTCGAGCGATTCATTGCGATCGATGGCGATCAGGCAGTCGCGCAGCCGTGCGTGCGCGCGCACGGCGTAGTGTGTGTTTCCCGTGGCGACGACCGGCAGGCGTGCGCGTCCGGCGACATCGAGCAGCACGCGCACGCGTGTGTCGTCGCCGGCGCGTTCGTGGTGCTGCAGCTCGAGATAAAAATGCTGCGCTCCGAAAATGTCCGCCAGCACGCCCGCGCGCGCTGTGGCTTCGGCGGCATCGCTGCGGCGCAGCGCCGGTCCGAGCAGCCCGCGTTCGCAGCCGCTCAGCGCGATCAGCCCTTTGCGATGTTCGGTCAGATGTTCGAGCGTGAGCTCGGGAGCGACTTTGCCCGCCCACGCTTCGTTCGGTGCGTCTGTGCGCGGGTCCATGCGGCTGCGTGTGATCAGCCGGCACAGGTTGGCGTATCCGTGCTGGTTTTCGGCGAGCAGGGTGAGATGTGCTCCGTCGCGGAGCGTAACTTCTGCGCCGAAGAGCGATCGTATGCCGTGACGTCGCGCTGCCGTCCAGAAGCGCATGGCGCCGGCGAGTGAATCGTGGTCGGTGAGGGCGAGCGCCGGCATGCCGAGGCGCGCGGCTTCGGAGACCAGCGCCTCGGGGGAAGAAGCGCCGTCGAGGAGCGAATAGAACGAATGGCAGTGCAGCTCGATGAACGGCAGCGGTGCGCCGATGTGCTCAGTCATAGACGTGCACCAGTGCCCATTCCTGCGTGTGCAGATCGCAGCGCAGTTCGCAGAGCATGCCGCTGCGCGTGATCAGCCGGACGTAGCGGAAAGATGCTTCGCCGGCGTCGCTCCACCAGTCGATGTCGATGCGCCGCATCTCCTCGATGTGCTCGATCGCATGAGTGCGTCCGCGCCACTGGAACTGCGTCGGCCGACCGGATTCGTCGACGCGCACGTCGATGGTGTGTTCCATCGTCGGACCGCCGAATCGCCTCTCGTGCACCGGATGCGTCGGCTCATGCGGCGGTGCGCGGAAGAACATCGCGCGATGGCGAGCGGTGAGCTGCCGTGTGAGCTCATCGCTGGCCACGTCTTCGTCGGCTGCAGCTGTGGCGCCGTCGTCTTCGAAAAGTGTGAGCTGCCCGGCGGGCAGTTCCGCGACGTCGACGACGGCGATGTCGATGGCGACGAGCGGTGCGGGCCATGCGGCGGCGCGCAGCGTGCGCATCATCGCCGCATGCACCGTGGCTGCAGCTGTGATCGGCGTGACGAACGCGACATCGTGCGTGCGCACGTCGTGATCGAGAAACTCCAGCCGGATCCGCATCGTGCGGCAGCCGAGCAGCGCGGCGGCCAGCGATGCCAGGCAGGGAGCCATGCCGCGCTTCGTCGCCGCTCCTGCGTGTGCAGCGTCCTCGCACGGTGCGTCGAAGTCGATGCGCACAGGGGCGGGGAGTGCGGCCGCCGGCGCCTGCACTGGCCGCGGATCGCGGCCGCGGGCGAGCTGCTGTGCGATGCGGCCGGCGTCTCCCCAGCGCTGCACGACGGAGCTGGTCGGCAGTCGTGCGAAATCGGCCAGCGTGGCGATGCCCAGCCACCGCAGCTGTCGCAGCGCGCCGTCCGGCAGCGGCAGCAGCGAGGTCGGCAGCGGGGCGAGGAAGGCGGCTTCGTCCGGCTGATCGACGATGCGCATGCGCCCCGGCCGTGCGACGTGTGCAGCGGCGCGCGCGGTGAATTTGCCGTGGTTGCAGCCGAGCGCCGGCGTGAGCGCTTCTCCGAGCGCCCGGCGCAGTTGTCGCCCGAGGTCGGCGCAGATCGGCTCGGCGTCGCGCGGCGAGCGTGAGATGCTGCGCAGGTCGCAGTAGCCTTGTCCGGGGCCGGTGATCTCGATCGGCAGGCCGGTGGTGCGCAGCACGGCGGTGAAGGCGTCGTGGGCTGTGGCCAGACGCGCTGCGTCGAGCGGGAGCAGGCGCACGTCGGGGCAGCGCGCGCGGGCGATGCGTGCGCGCTGCTCCGGATGCACGCCGGACGCCGCAGCTTCGGGCGAGCAGGCGCGCACGATGTCGTCGTCGTCGTGCAGCGCGATCGGCAGCGCATCCCATTCGGGATGGGACGTCCGCAGTGCCTCGAAGGTGAAATTCGGCCGGTGGCAGAACAGGATGGCCATCAGATGTCGATCTCGATATGGCAATGTTTTCCCGGGCGGGCCCAGCGGCTGCGTTCGAGACGCACGCGCGTCGTGTAGCCGTACAAGCCGGCGTGTGGCGTCCGGCGCCAGAGGGTGCGCTCGAAATGCAGATGCAGCGACGTGTGATGAGAAAGGGCCGAGCCGGCATAGGCATCGACGGGCGTGGCGTCGTCGTCCATCAGGAGCAGGGCGGTGCGCCGCTGGCGAGTCAGGCGCGCTGCTTCGGCCAGCGCAGGATCGTCGCGCATGCGACCGGCTCCGATCACCAGCACGTAGCGCCAGTTGCGCACGAGCAGCACGTCGCACAGGAGCGCACCCAGCGCGTCGCGCGGCGTCGGACGCACGAACAGCACGTGCGAAGGATCGACGCCGGCGCGATGGAGCGCATCCGGCGCGGCGGATGCAGGGATGTCGAGCAGGACGACGTCGTCTCTTTTCGTTCTGCTGCTCTGTGCTGCAGCGAGGAGACGAAGCGCGATGAAAAATTTTCCCGATGTGGAGCCGCCCGTGAAGTGCGACAGATGGCCGCGCGGCAGGCCGCCGCAGCCGCTCAGCGCGTCCAGCGCATCGATGCCCGAGGCGATGTGCGGCGGAACGACGAGAGCGGCGTCACCGCCGTCGTGCAGCGCCTGTCGGCCGTAGCGCGCCTGTAATTCGGCCACGGCGTCCCGCAGGCGCGTCGATCCGCTGTGGCGCGCCGTTGTGCTGCGCTGCTCGGTTTGCATCTCCATGGTGTGAAAGTCTACAGAACATTTGTTCT
The DNA here is from genome assembly GCA_044235195.1 of Thermoflexales bacterium. GTDB lineage: Bacteria > Chloroflexota > Anaerolineae > J036 > Brachytrichaceae > CANJQH01. The sequence goes on along the minus strand of JBIIIA010000299.1, from coordinate 415 downwards.
ACTGGCAAGAACATCGTGTTCGTTACAATTCCGCCCATGCTCATCAAGCTGAAGAATTTCGCCGAGGCGCGTCCTCGTCTGGCTTCCTGGATCTTTCTGGCCATCGGCATGGTGGTCATCCTCGTCATTTCGGCGCCGAAGGACGGCACGCTCACCGTCGGCAACTGGGCTTTCCTGATTCTGGCGACGATCGGCCTGGCCGGCCTTTGTGCGTGGATCATCGGCTGGGAAGACGGCGCCGGCGACGGCGAAGAGCAGGGCGGGAAACCGGCGAAGTGATCGTTGCCATATTCGACTGGGCGCGGCAGCGTGCCCTTCACGCGGTGCGCCGCCGAATTCGACGTTGGTTCAACCAGCCGAGATGAGCTACACCACGCAGCCCGGCCCGAGCAGCTCCTGCAGCCGCATGCGCAGC
>JBIIIA010000298.1:0-4510 GCA_044235195.1 Thermoflexales bacterium | reverse complement strand
CGGGCGGCGGATTCAGGTAGCAGCGCACCGCCCAAGCGCGGTCGTCCTTCATGAACTGGTACGTGCGCGCCGCCTTGCCGGCCAGCACGCTGGGAGCACCGAAGCCTTGATGCGCCAGCTTCGCACCCTCCAGCGCCGGGTCAGAAAAACGATGCGGGCCGTAGCGCATTCTGCTGTAGAAATGATCCGGGCGGGGAAGTTCAATCGGCATAGTCGTGACTGTTTACAACGCTAAGTTCACGACTATACAGGAGAATTACCGAGCGCCGGAGGCGCGGCGTTTCCCCAGGGTGCATCCGCCGTTTGGGGCGAAACTTCGCCGTCGCCTACGCCTCACCCCCTCTTCGCCGAAATTTCGCGTGCTTGCTCGAGCGTTGATCCGCGACGATCTGCGCGAAATTGAGGGGGAGAGGGGGTCAGGTACCCCCACCACACCCTACGGCCACGCCCGCGCGTAGCCGAGCAGGATGCGATCCCACATCTCGTTCGCCGCGTGGTCGATGCTCTGTCGCCGCGGGTCCGCCTCGAACCAGGCGACCGCGCGGCGCACGCCGTCCGCGAACGGCGTGGTGCACACGAAGTCCGGCACGGCGCGCTTGATTTTCGAATTGTCGAACACCACGCTGTGCGCCTTGTCGCCGATCAAGCCGGCGGCGCCCGGCGGATCGTACGCGGCGATCAACCGCGAAGGCACGTGCACGAATTTCGGCTCGACGCCCGCGGCGCGCGCCGCCGCATCGTAGATGGCGTTCCAGCTCAGCACTTCGTCGCTCGTGATGTGAAAGGCGTGGCCCGCCCATTCCTCGCGTCCGAGCAGGCCGACGAATCCACCCGCGAAATCGGCGTTCCACGTGAGCGTCCACAGCGATGTGCCGTCGCCCGGCACGATCAGCGGCAGCCCGCGGCGCATGCGATCGATCGCCGTCCACGGATGTGCCCAGCTCCCGACGCAGATCGGAATCTGCGACGGCCCATACGTGTGCGACGGCCGCACGATCAGCACCGGGAACCCACGCTCACGATGCTCACGCATCAGGCGCTCTTCGCACGCGATCTTGTCGCGCGAATACTGCCAGAACGGGTTCGCCAGCGGCGTGTCTTCCCGCACCAGCAAGCCGCGCGGCGGCTTCTGATACGCGCTCGCCGAACTGATGAACACGAACTGCTGCGTGCGTCCGCTGAACACGCGAATGTCGTCCTCGACGTGCTGCGGCGTGTACGCCACCCAGTCCACGACCGAGTCGAAGCGCTCGGCCGCCAGCAGGCGCGCCACGCCGTCCGGATCGGCGCGCAGGTCGCCGTGAAGCACGCGCACACCCGCCGGCACGGAGTAGCGATCCGAACGGCCGCGCACCAGCATGTGCAGCTCGTGCCCGCGCGCCAGCGCGAGTTCAGCACATGCCGATGAAATCAGCCCGGTTCCACCGATGAAGAGAATCTTCGACATGTGCACTCCCGTCTGCCGTCCGTCGTCCGTCGTCCGTCCCTACGCTGCCGCGCTTTCCAGCGCCTTCTCGAGGTTGGCGCGCAGGCGCTCGTAGGTGGCCTCGGTGACTTCACCGTTGGCGAAGCGAAGATCGAGCTTGGTGAGCGCCGCGGTGATCGACGCCTTGGTCGGCGCGCCCTCGGCGGCGGGCGCCGGCGCGGCCGCCTGCGGCTGCTGGCGCTGCATGCCGGCCGCCATCGCGCCGGCCATCGCCTGGCCGATGCCCATGCCCGCGCCCAGTCCGGCACCCAGACTGGCCGCGCCGCTGGCGTCGTTCTTCGCCGCGTCGCGCATGGCCTGGCCGGCCTGATATTCCATGTAGTTCGTGCCCAGCGCGCCCATCGCGCCGCGCTGCGCGATGGCCTTGGCGATCTCCTCGCTCGGCGTCACCTGCACGACGTAGACCTTCTTCAGCTTGATGCCGATGGCCGCGAAGTCGTCCTGCGCCGCCGCGCACACGGCGTTGCCCAGCTCTCCCTGGATCGCCGCCAGGTCGAGCAGCGACTTGCCCTTCATCGCGCTGCCGAACGTGGCCGCGATTTCGCTCAGCAGAATGCTGCGCAGGTAATCGTTGATGTCGTTCGTGGTCATCAAGCCGCGCACGCCGACGACCTGATTCACGAACTGCGACGGATCCTGGATCGCCATCGAATACGTGCCGAACGCGCGAATCTGCACCATGCCGAGTTCGCTGTCGCGCACCGTCAGTTCGCTCGGCGTGCCCCACTTCATGTCGATGAAGTCCTTCGTCGTGACGAAGTACACCTCGGCCGGGAACGGCGTTTTGTCGTTGGTCGCCAGCTTCAGCAGCGTGGTGATCAGCGGCAGGTTGTACGTGGTCAGCGTGTGGCGCCCCTCCACGAACTTGTCCTGCGCCGTGCCGCTGCGCACGAACATGGCCACCTGCGACGGTCGCACGATCAGCTGCGAACCCAGACGAATGTCGCCCTGTCCCTGCGCCGGCACGCGCTGCACCATGTCGGTCGGTCCCTGATCCGGCCATTCGATGACGTCGATGATTCTTGCACCCATGTTTTGCTCCCTGCTGCAAAAAGCGCCTGCGCGCTCTCAGCTGCTGAATACTTCACTGCCGCAATACGGACACTTTACCAGCCCCTTCCCGGCCACCTCGAGCTCGCCGCTGCAGTTCGGGCACTTGCCCGTCTTCAACGATCCGGACTCGACCGAGTAGAGCACCTCGTCCTTCCAATCGATGTAGCCGCTGAACAACTGCTTGCCCACCAGCTCGTACACGATCGCCTTGGCTTCGTCGCGCGTCACGCCGAGTTCGAGCGCCGCGGCGCTCAGCGACACTTTGCCCTGCGTCTGCACCAGGCTCAGCAGCTTGCGCTGCCGGGCGATGCTTTTCTCTTCGGCCGCCTCGCCGCGCCCTTTGGTGATGGTGTAGATGCCGATGCCGATCAGCGGCGACGCCACCAGCAGCGCGAACACGATCGCCAGCACGCGCGTGCTGGCCGCCTCGAACTGATACGCCGACGCCCACGCTGCGATGCCCAGCACGATGGCCGCGCCGATGCCCAGAAAAATATATCCCGTCGTCTTGCTTGCATTCATGATGTAGTTCTTCTCCGCCTGTCTGTGTCGTTTGCTTTATCCGAAGCCGCCGCCGCCGCCGCCCGAACTGCCGCGGCTGCCGCCGCCGCCGCCCGACCAGCTGCCGCCCGACTTGCTCGACGGCGGCGGGGCCGGCCGGCTTTCAAGCGTGCGGCTAAACGATTCGAACATGCCCGCAAAATTTTTCTCGAAGCCGGCCAGTCCACCGGCCATGCCGCGCTCGAGGTCGGCCAGGCCGCCGCCGGTGCGCGCCGCGTCGCTGATGTCTCCCATCTGCGCCGTCGGCTCCGTCGGCGCCGGAACGCCGGCGACCAGCGGCCGCCGCATCGGACGGCGATACGACGGATACGGCAGATACCACGTCGGCGCCGGCGCATCGACCGCGGCGAAGCGCTGCACCCAGCTGCGCTCGATGCCGAACGCGATCGCCCACGGCAGATACGCCGCGAATTTTTCGGTGGCCGCCTTGACGTCCGTGTACTTTTCCAGGTTCTCCATGTAGCGCTTGAAGGCCGCCACGCGCATGCGCATCTCTGCGCCGGCGCGCGTGCGTACCGGCATGTGCTGCGCGATCACCAGGAACGCGATGCCCGTCGCCAGCCCGGAGATCGGCAGGCAGATCGCGTAGTCCGTCATGTTGCCGAGCACGCCGGTCAGCATGCAGCCGCCGATCACGCTGATCGCCGCCAGCGCCACGCCGATGCCGGTCCAGCGCGAACGCGTGTGATTCGGATCGCTGGCATACATCTTCGTCGACACGAGCGCGGCGTACATGTCGGCTTTGATCGGGTCGATGTTCTGATAGAAGCGATTCTTCAGGCTGCTCAGCGACACGCTTTCGCTCGCCGAGATGCTCAACGCGTTCACCAGCCGCTGCTCGTAGTCGGCGAGCTCCGCACCGAAGTTCGGCCCGCGCCGGATGAGCGTGTCGCCGCCCGCCGCGTCGGTCTGCTCCATGGCGAGCACGCCGCGGCTGGCCAGGTCGAACAGCACAGCGACGATGTCCTTCAAATCCGCCGACTCGTCGAGCACCGTCCCGCCCAGGCCCGGGCTGATCGTCGGCGGCTCGGTCAGATATTCCGCCACCAGGCCGACGTTCGGATCGCGGCCGCGCGTCGCCCAGATCGCCCACGCCGCCGCCGGCCCGCCGAACAGCAGCATCAGCGCAATGCCCAGCACCAGCAGGTTGTTGCGCGGCTTGACGGTCTCGTCGTACACGCGCTGCTGGTCGTAGGCTTCCTGCCACGCCGCCGGCTGGCCATTCACGATGCCGTGCGGGAACTGCACGCGCACTTCGAGTTCGCTGCCGCTGTCGATCGGTGCCTGTGATTCGAACGTCACCGTGCTCTCGCCGAGGCCGGATGCGCGCGCCGACGGCCCGTACGAATCGATGACCTGCGCCGTCGCCCCGTCCGGCAGTCGCACCACCACGCGCGATTCCTGCACGGC
>JBIIIA010000297.1:0-4528 GCA_044235195.1 Thermoflexales bacterium | reverse complement strand
GATTTCGACGCTCTTCACCGCCAGCTCGTAGCCGCCCGGCACGCCCGGCGCGCGCGGCTCGGCCTTCACCACGCCGCTCACTTTCAGCGACGACTCCTGCGGCAGCGACTTCAGCGCCTCGAACGTCTCCTCGTCGAAATCGCCCTTGAACGCCACGCACTGGCAGCGCCCGCTCCCGTCACGCACCTGCAAAAAAATCAGCTTGCCCTTGTGCGTCTTGTCGTACAGCCAGCCCTGCAGCGTCACGACCTCGCCGACGCAGCGGCCGAGATCGGCGATCGTAGTTAGCGTTGCCATGATGCAGCCATTGTACGGACGGAAGGGGGCGTCGGGTGAGGCGGGGCGCATCCGCCGTTTGGGGCGAGATTTCGCCGTCGCCTACGCCTCACCCCCTGACCCCCTCTCCCCCTCAATTTCGCTTCGGCTCTGACCGAGCAGCACTCGTGCCGGCGACGCGAAATTTCGGCGAAGAGGGGGAGCGTGGCGGAAATTCCCCCTCTTCGCCGAGATTTCGCGTGCTTACCAGTACTTTGCTCAACAAAAACGTAAGCGAAATCGAGGGGGAGAGGGGGCAGGGGGTGAGGCGTAGGCAAGCTGCCCCAAACGGCGGATGCACCCAAATAAGCCGGCGCCATCTATAATCCCGCGGACGGCGCGCCGAGCTCGGCGTTCCGCATTCATTCCATGCGGTGCACGACGGCCGCACACAAGAGGGAACCGCCGACTATGAAAGTGTCTTGCCTGCAGGAGAATCTTGCCCGTGGACTGAACATCGTCAGCCGCGCCGTCGCCCCGCGCACGGCCACCCTGCCGGTGCTCACGCACGTGCTCATCGCCACCGACAACGGCCGCCTGCGCATCTCCGCCACCAACCTCGAACTCGGCGTGAGCTGCTGGATCGGCGCCCGCGTCGATGAAGAGGGAGCCGCCACCGTGCCGGCCCGCACTTTTCAGGACCTCGTCAATCTGCTCACACCCGGCCCGATCGACCTCGAAGCCACGCGCACACAGTCGCTGCGCGTGCGCTCCGGCAAAACAGAGAACACAATCAAAGGCATGGATCACAACGAATTCCCGCTGATTCCGGCCTTCGATCCGAACGGCGCCGTGCAGGTGGACCCCAAAGCACTCAAGCAGATGATCACGCAGGTGGCCTTCGCTGCCTCCAGCGACGAGAGCCGCCCGGCCATGACCGGCGTCCTCACCAAGCTCGAAGGCACCACCATCACGATGGCCGCCACCGACGGCTTTCGCCTCAGCGTGCGCACCGGCAAGCTGCTCTCCGACGTCGGCGAGCCGCGCACGATCCTGGCGCCACGCAACGCCGTGACCGACATCCAGCGCATCCTGTCGGACCAGGACGAGCCGGTCTCGATCTCGCTCGCCCCGTCGCATGGCCAGGTGCTCTTTCATCTGAAGGACATCGACGTGGTCGCGCAGCTGATCGACCAGAAGTTCCCCAACTACGAATTCATCATTCCGAAGAAGCACGACACGCGCGTGGTCGTCAACACCGCGGAATTCATCAAAGCCTGCCGGGTGGCCGGCGTCTTCGCGCGCGAATCGTCCGACACGGTGCGCCTGTCGTTCGTCCCCGCCGACAATCGGCTCGTCGTCGCCGCGCGCTCCGATGAGACCGGCGAGAACGTCGTCGAGCTCGACGCCGCCGAGGGCGGCGTGCAGATCACCGGCCAGCCGCTCGAAATCGGCTTCAACGTTAAATTCCTGATCGAGGTGCTCGGCGTCGTCGACAAGCCGCAAACCGTCATCGAGGCCAGCACGCCGCGCAGCGCCGCCGTCATCCGCCCGCTCGGCGACGACGACTTCCTGCACGTGCTCATGCCGATCAACATCCCCCGCCCGTGATCGAAAAACTCACCGCACGCCAGGTGCGCCTGCGCTGCGAACCTGGCTCGCTGCCGTTCGCCACGACCGCCGAGGTCACGCCCACCGCCGATATCCTCGGCCAGGAGCGTGCCGTCCGCGCCCTCGAATTCGGCCTGCGCATCGACGCGCCGGGCTACAACGTCTTCGCCGTCGGCCCGATCGGCGTCGGCCGCTCGACGGCCATCGCGCGCGCGGCCGCCGCAGCCGCCGCGGCGCGCCCGCCCGCCGCCGACTGGGTCTACGTCCACAATTTCGACGACGCGCGCGCGCCGCTGGCCCTCGCCCTGCGCCCGGGCGGCGCCGTGCGCCTGCGCGATGAGCTCGCCGTCATCGTGCGCATGATCGAGGAAAAGCTGCCCGCCGCGTTCGAGGCGGATGAATACGACGACGCGCGCGACGCCGTGGTGCTGGAACAGGCGCAGGAAAGCGAAAAGCTGTTCGGCGGGATCGCCGCCCAACTCCAGTCGCTCGGCCTGCAGATCGTGCGCACCGCCACCGGCCTCGACATCGCGCCGGTCGACCCGAACGCCGCGCTCGGCGACGACGCGCTCGCGGCGCTGCCGCAGCTGCGCGAACACCTGGACGACGCCATGCGCGCCGCGCGCCGCACCGAACGCCGCCAGCAGGCGCGCCTCGAGAAGCTGGCCGCCGACGTCGCTCACGCCGTGGTCGAAGGCCTCGTCGACGACGCCCGCGCGCTGGCCGCCGAAATCACCGCGCCCTCCCACCGCGCCGCGCTCGACGCCTGGCTCGATGCACTCCAGGACGACCTCATCGCGCACCGCGACGTCTTCCTGCCGCGCGAGTCGCCGCCGGCGCAAACGGAGCTCGCGCTCTTCCTGCATCGCTACGCGGTCAACGTCTTCGTCGACCACAGCCGCAGCCGCGGCGGCGCCCCGCTCGTCACCGAAGTCACCCCGACGCTGGCGTCGCTCACCGGCCGGGTCGAACGCACGCTCACCGTGGCCAACCACACGCCGGTCGCATCCGGCGTGGTCGATCACATGATGCTGCGCGCCGGTGCGCTGCACCGCGCCAACGGCGGCATTCTGGTGCTCGACGCGCGCGCGCTGCTCGACGCCGGCAACGCCCTGCCCGCCCTCATGCGCAGCCTGCGCCGCGGCTCGATCGTCATCGACGACTCGGGAGATTTGCAGCTGCTCGCCCCGCCCACCATCGAACCGCAGCCGATCCCGCTCACGATCAAGATCGTGCTGACCGGCACCGGCGCCGCCTTCTGGGAGTGCGGCGCCACCACCGAGGGCTTCGCGCAGCAGTTCAAGGTGAAGGCCGAGTTCGTCACGCAGATGGATCGCACGCCGCAGACGGAAGCGTCGTACGCCGCGTTCCTCGCCACGCTCGCCGAAGCCGAGGGCATCGCGCACTTCGACCGCGAGGCGGTCGCCTGGCTGGTCGAACACGGCTCACGCGTGGTCGACGACCAGCAGAAACTTTCCACCCGCTTCGGCATGCTGGCCGATCTGGCGCGCGAAGCCAGCTTCTGGGCGCGCGCCGACGGCCGCAGCGTCGTCGCCCGCGACGATGTGCGCCGCGCCCGCGCCGAACGCCGCGCCCGCGTCGCGCGCTACGAGGACGACACGCGCGAATTTATCCTGCGCGACGTGTATCACGTCGCCACCGCCGGTGAGGAAGTCGGCCAGGTCAATGGCCTGTCGGTCATCAACCTGGGCGATCACGAATTCGGCAAGCCGGCGCGCATCACCGCGCGCAGCTACGTCATGCGCAGCGGCATCAACGACGTCGACCGCAGCGTGGCATACACCGACCCGTCGCACAACAAGGGCATCGCCCTCGTCGACAGCTATCTCACCGGCGTCTACTCCGCCGATCAGTACCTCGCCGTTTCGGCCAACGTCACGTTCGAACAGAGCCTGACGCACCACGAGGGCGACAGCGCGTCGTGCGCCATTCTGCTGGCGCTGCTCTCCGCCGTCAGCAACGTGCCGATCCCGCAGACACTCGCCGTCTCCGGCACGCTCGATCAGTTCGGCATGGTGCGCGCGGTCGGCGCGGTGACGACGAAGGTCGAAGGCTTCTACGATCTGTGCGCCGCGCGCGGGCTGACCGGGCTGCAGGGCGTGGCGCTGCCGAAGGCCAATGTCGTGGACCTGATGCTGCGCGAGGACATCGTCGAGGCCGTGGAGGCGGGCCGCTTCCATGTGTTCAGCGTCGAGCACGTCGACGACCTGATCGAGCTGTTCTTCGGCATGCCGGCCGGCCAGCGCACCGAGGATGGCCGCTTCGGCGAAGGCACGGTGCACGCGCTCGTCGATGCGGCGCTGCGGGCGATCAACGAAAAGCTCGACGGCCGCCGCCGCAACGGCGCAGCCGCGCCGGCACCAGGTCAGCCCGAGACGCCGCAACCTCCAGCCACGCCCGAGCCAGAACCCGAACCGCCGCAGCCGATCGATCCGACCCCGGAGCCACCGCCCGTGGTGCCGGAACCCGAGCCGCAGGATCCGGCCGTCGGCTGATCGTTTTGGCGCAGCTAACGCAGCGCCGCGCACGCCGCCGCGGCATCCGCAGCGCTGCGCGTCGGCCGATACAGCGCCTGACGCACCGGCCGTCCGGTGCGTGAGGCGGATGCCAGCCCGGTCCACTCCGCGGCGACGACGTAATC
>JBIIIA010000296.1:0-4550 GCA_044235195.1 Thermoflexales bacterium | reverse complement strand
AATTCGTCGAATGACATGCCGTCGATTATGCGCGCATCACGAAACCTGACACTTCCTCTGTGTTGCCGTTCATTTTCAGCGTTCACGCATACTTTCGGTGCACACTTACACCCATATCCATGAATCCACCACCTTCCTCCCCCTCCGGTTCCTCGCGTTCGGCGGCGTGGGCGCTCGGCGGCGCGCTCGGCGGCGTCGTGATCGGATGTGCGCTCCCGGTGTTCGCCTGCCTGCTGCTGGTCGTCGTCGGCATCTCCGGCCTGTCGGCCACCGCCGGGACGGCCGCATCCGCCGCGCCGCTCGATTCGATCAGCGCCGTCTACGTCTCCGGGCCGCGCACCGGCCCGGCCGTCGCCGTGATCGACGTGGCCGGCCAGATCACCGCCGGCGACGCCGAAAATCCGATCCTGGGTGCCACGGGCGTCGCCTCCTCCGGGCCGATCGTGCGCGCCATTCAGGCGGCCGCGAGAAACCCGGACGTGAAGGTCATTCTGCTGCGCATCGATTCCCCGGGCGGCAGCGTAATCGGCAGCGACGAGATCTATCACGCCCTGCGAAAGTCCGGCAAGCCGGTCGTCGCGCAGATGCGCTCGCTCGCCGCGTCGGGCGGCTACTACGTGGCGATGGGCGCCGACCACATCGTGGCGCACCCGGACACGCTCACCGGCAGCATCGGCGTGATCAGCGAGTTCACCAACTACGAAGGCCTCTACGAGAAGCTGGGCATCCGCAGCCGCATCGTCAAGAGCGGCGAAAACAAGGACTTCGGCGCGCCGACGGTGCCGTTCACCGCCGCGGACGAAAGGCTCTGGCAGGCGGTGATCGACGAGGCGTACGACAATTTCGTGCGCATCATCGCCGAACGGCGTGCGCTCCCGCTGGATAAGGTGCGCGAACTCGCCGACGGCCGCGTCTACACCGGACGCCAGGCGGCCGCGCTGAAACTCATCGATTCGCTCGGCTATTACGAAGACGCGCTCACCGAAGCCGCGGCGCGCGGCGGCATCGAAGGCGAACCGCGCGTGCTCCAGTTCCGACCCCGCAGCACATGGTCGGAGCTGTTGAGCAGCAGCATGGCGCGGGCGCTGCAACAATCGCTCGGGCTGCCGGCGCAGCGCGCGGCAGGCCTGGAGTATCGGTAGGGACGGCAGACCGCAGACGACGGACGGCGGTCTGCGGCCGTCCGCCATCCGTCGTCAGTAGAATCCCCGCCGCAATGTTCGACCCCGCCCACACTGCGTTCATCTTCGACATGGACGGCACGCTCCTCGACAACATGAAATTCCACACGCGCGCCTGGCTGCAGGTGCTCGACGAGCTCGGCCTGCCGCGCTGGGAGCCGGAGGCATGGGAACACCGCACCAGCGGCGTGCCGAACCGCATCATCCTGCGCGAGCTGCTCGGCCTAGACCTCGACGACGCCGGAATCGCGCGCTGGGTGGAGCGCAAGGAGTCGCTCTATCGCGAGTTCGCCGCCGGCGCGGTGCAGGAGATCCCCGGGGCCACGGCCTACGTGCGCCGGCTGCGCGCAGCCGGCGCGCGCGTGGCGCTGGCCACCGGCGCAGGCCGCACCAACATCGATTTCAACCTGAACGCGCTCGGCCTGCGCCACGACTTCGACGCCGTCGTCGGGGCCGACGACGTGCAGCGCGGCAAGCCCGACCCGGACATCTTCCTCACCGCCGCCGCACGCCTCGGCGCCGCGCCGGAAAACTGCGTCGTCTTCGAGGACGCCCCGATGGGCCTCGAAGCCGCACGACGCGCCGGCATGCGCGCTGTCTGCATCCTCGGCCTCGTCACCGAAGCGGAAGCACGCAAGTGGGGCGCGGCGAAAGTGGTGCATGACTATCTGAGCATAGAGGGATAGGGGAATACGGGATGGGGGAAGCGCAGCGCTAATCTTTCACTTCGTGACAAGCCTGTTGAAAATATCTTTCATCCACAGGAAAAGTGTAAAAAATCTGAGGATGAAATCGACGCCGCGTCCGCGCCGCGCATATTTATATGTCCAACGCAGCCTCAGCGACTCGTATCGATATTTGTAACTGGATTTCAAAGAACTCATGAAATGCAGGAACACGCGTTGATGCAATATCACTTGTCCCTGCCTGTCACGCTTGGATTGCACGCATCGCCCCGACAACACATCCGACTCGATTCGAAATCCTTGCGGCCACCATGTGTCGATCAGGTACCCCTTTCCACTGCCCCGACTTCTCGCCTTGACACCCGCTTCGGCCATCGCCAGGCACATGATTGGCTGCTCGTCTTTGTGACCGGTATGCCGTTTTATCCCTAATTCGTCATATCGTTCATGGATCGAAACCGTTTGCTGAAATATTCTGGCAGCCAGCTCACTGCGTCGGAAGAAGTACAAACCGCCGTTGTAACGGCAGTACGTGTCGGATGGAAATTCTCTGCGAATGAGATCCATCGAGCCGAACCATCCGAGATCCTTGACGTTGTAGCCGACGACGCCGAAGTCTTCGCCCGCGAAACACGCAAATACACCTGCGAGAGATTGATATACGAGCATATCGGCGTCGAGAAAGAGTGTCGTCTCGAATGGTGACATGGCGTACATGTCGAGCTTGGCATCGTAATACGACCAGCGGGAAAAGTCCCATGAAATCACGTGATCGAACATGCCTTCGTAAAGTGCAGCGTCGAAATGCGTCACTACCGCAAGCGGAAGATCAGGATCGCGCAGGCGAATCGAACGCGCCAGCGTTACTGCCATTTCAACGAGCTGCAGATTGCCATGCACGATCGTCATGACGCCTGCACCAGGTGGGAAACCCGGGTTCAGCACAGTGGCCATGGTCTCACTCCCGAGATGAATTGTGGTACTGCCCGATCAGCACGCTGAGCATGGAGCACGGGCACAGGCACACCGATCACAGCAGATCCGCATGATGCCGCTGCGCCACGTCCGGATGCGAACGCAGGCGGCTCTTGAGGTGATTGCGGCCGACGTCGCGGAAGAGCGGGTTCATCGGATCGCGCTCGACGCCGCGACGGCCGGCAGCCAGCGCCGGCGGCAGCTCGAGCAGCGGCACGACGGCGTCGAGGCGCGCGGCGAAGAAGAACGGCACCGATAGCCGGTCCGTGCCGGCCGGCGGCGTGACGACGCGGTGCATCGTCGCCCGCAGGTATCCGTCGGACGCCATCTCGAGCACCTCGCCGATGTTCACGATGAACGTGCCGCGGATCGGCGGCGCGGAGATCCACTGGCCGTCCAGCTCGACTTCCAGGCCGGACTGCACGTCCTGCAGCAGCACGGTCAGGAATCCGCTGTCCTTGTGCGCGCCGACGCCCTGCTCGCTCTCGGTGGCATCGCGGCCGGGGTAGCGCACGATCTTCATCAGGCGATGCGGTTCGGGCGTATAGATTTCCTCGAACGCGTTCTCGGGCTGGCCGAGCGACAGCGCGAACGCCCTGAGCAGGCGCTTGGCCAGATCGATCACGGCATCCTGATAGCGCAGTGCCGCCTCACGCAGCTCGGGCAGCGCCGCCGGCCACTGGTTCGGCCCCTGCAGCCGCTTCCACGGCGGCAGGTCGGGCGTGCGCGGCAGTGCCTGCCGCTCGGCGCCGATGTCGATCTGCTCGCGCCAGTCCTTCTGCCCGCGCGTAATTTCCATGCCCACGCGCGTGTAGCCGCGAAAATGCGGCGAGTTGATCATTTCGATCGCCAGCTTCTGCTCTTCGGGCAGGTCGAAGAAGCGCCGCGCCAGCGTCAGCATTTCGTCGATCAGCGCCTGCGGAATGCCGTGGCCGCTCACGTAGAAGAAGCCCACCTCGTGCGCCGTGCGGCGCAGTTCGTCGAGGAACGCTTCGCGCTGTGCAGGATCGCCCTGCATCTTCGAGATGTCGAGAACCGGCAATGCCGTGCGCTGCTGTGATGTCATGATGCTGCGAATATACGCCCGATGAGGGGAAGAGGACGGCCGACGGCCGTCGGCTGTCCGCGGTCTGCCGTCTGCCGTCTGCCGTCCGCCGTCCCTACAGCGATGCCGCCAGCTCCTCCCACTCGGCCATGCGCTGCTCGAGCTCGGTCTGCAGCGCCTTCAGGGCGACGCCGAGTTCGCGCGCTTTGTCGGGCGTCTGCATGCGCTCGCCGAGCGCCTTGATTTCGGCCTCGATCTGCGCGATGCGCGCTTCGACTTCGGCAACGCGCTGCTGCCTCTTCTGCTGCGCGTTCTTCGACGCGGTGTCCGATCGCTCGACCGATTTTTCCGCCGATTTTTCGGCCGGCTTCTCCGCCGCGCGCTCGACCGGCTTCGGCGCCGGCTTATCGCGCCGCCGCGCGGCGTACTCGTCGTACGTCCCGCGGTACACGCGCAGTCGCCCGTCTTCGATGTGCCAGATCTGCTGCGCCAGCTTGCGAATCAGATAGCGATCGTGCGAGACGAGCAGCACGGTGCCGTCGAAGTTCGCCAGCACGTCTTCGAGCACTTCCTGCGTCGCCAGGTCGAGGTGGTTCGTCGGCTCGTCGAGCACGAGGAAGTTTGCGCCCTGCAGCTGCAGGATCGCCAGCGCCAGGCGCGCGC
>JBIIIA010000062.1:0-12411 GCA_044235195.1 Thermoflexales bacterium | reverse complement strand
GCAGCGCCGCGCACGCCGCCGCGGCATCCGCAGCGCTGCGCGTCGGCCGATACAGCGCCTGACGCACCGGCCGTCCGGTGCGTGAGGCGGATGCCAGCCCGGTCCACTCCGCGGCGACGACGTAATCGCGCGCCAGTTCCGCGCCGAACGCGCGCAGCACGTCCGCGGAAATTTCGCCCCACGCCCCCCGCTCCACCAGCACCCACGCCGACGCCGTCGTCGCGCACGGCTCCTGCGCCAGCACCGCGCGCGCATAGTCGTCGCTGCCGTCGTAGCCGCCGACCAGCCACGCCGAACCCACGCCGTAGGCATCGAGGTGATACAGCAGCCCGGGGGAGTTACCGGTCAGATCGATGATTCCAGCGCCGGACGGCAAGCCGGCCATGCGCGCGCCGGACGCGGCGTCGTCGAGGTACTGCGCCACAGCCGAATTCAGCAGAATCGGCTCGTCGCCGCGCCCGATCACGCGCGAGGCATCGTTCTGCAGAAGCGGCCCCGGCTGTCGGTACGGCGCACGCACGAAGCCCGCCAGCGTCAGCGCCACGCACAACTGCCCCGCCAGCACACACGCCGCCACCGCGCCGTGTGCGTCGCTCGTTCCATGCGGCAGCAGGCGCAGCAGACCGACGGCCCCGATCACCCAGAACACGCCGGCGGTACCGCGGTAGTACGGCACATTGCTGCCGAACACGCACACCATCGGCAGGAACAGCAGAAACACCGTCTCGACGAACAGCACGCGGCGGCGTTCGTCCCAGACGACCGTGCGGCGCTGCATCCAGACAGCGACGCCAGCGGCGAGCGCCGGCAGCGCTACCGCCATGCCGCTCAGCGCGCCGAAGCGCAGCGCCGGCACGAAATACGCAGCAGCAGCACCTGCGCACACCGCCGCCAACGGCGCCAGCAGCGCGAGCCCGTTCGTCACGCGCACGCGCCGCGCCAGCAGCAGCGCACCTGCGGCGATGGCGAGCGCCGCCGCCGCGTAAATGATCTGCACGACGGACGGCCGCACGAAGCGCGAGAGCATGTGGAGGAACGTGTAGCCGGCGCGCAGCAGCTGCAGCGACTCCGAGCTCGATCGAACGCGCTCGATCATCGGCACGACGCCGCCGTCGAACACCTCGGCGACGGCGGCGACTCCGGCGCATGCCACTGCGGCGGCGAAAACCGCCGCCGGCCAGCGCCAGCGCCCGGTCCGCACGAGGAACGCCGCGCTCGTGACGGCCAGCAGCGCCGCCGACGTCGGCTTGGCGACGAACACTGCCGCACCGCCCGCGCCGAGCAGCGCCCAGCCGCACATGCCAACGGCGTCGATCCGCCGGCGCGCCAGAAACGCGCCGCTCGCGGCGATCAGCAGGCCCTGCACCGTCGCCGAGTTGTAGCTCGGCGTAGGCGCGATGCCCTGGCCGAACAGCAGCGCCGCCGGCGACAGCCCGAACGCCACGGCGGCCAGCGCCGCCGGCGACAGCGCTCTCCCATAGAGCGAACGCAGCGCAGCGGCGGCGCACACCGTCGCCGCGATCGCCGTGATCCACAGATTGGCGCGCCGCAGCGATGCCAGATCGCTGCCCACCAGATCCACCAGCGGCTGGTACAACACCGCGAAACGATGATGGACGGACGGGTAACGCCACGTGTCTTCGACGACCTGGATGTACTGACCCTCGTCCGTGAAGTCGAATCCGTACGAACTCAGCTGCAGCATCAGCACGCCGATGACGCACGCACCCGCCACGACGAGGGCGAGCAGCGCCGTGCGAACCACCTGTAGACGACGCGACGAAATGGCAAGGGACGAAAGCATCGCAACGCAGTGTACCTACGCCACCTGCACTACACTTTCGTCTCATGGAACTTCTCGATTCCCATGCGCAGATGCTGATGGCCATCGCCGACCGCATCATCCCGGCCGACGACGCGCCGGGCGGCGCCAGCACGGAATTCATGGCCCTCGTCGCCGACGTGCTCGGCAACGAGCTGCCCGAACACATCGACCCGATCCGCCGCTGGCTCGACACGCTCAGCGTGGCCGCCAAAGTGCGCTGGCAGCGCCGCTTCGTCGACCTGGACGCCGAACAGCAGGACGAGCTGCTGCGTCAGCACGAGGCAGACGCCGCGTTCGGCATCGTCATCGATCTGGTGCACGAGAACTACTGGGCGAGCGACGCCGGCCGCGCTGCGGTCGGCTTCGAGGTGCGAGGCTAAATCATGAGCAGAGAAAAATTCGACGCCATCGTGATCGGAGCCGGCGCCGGCGGCGGCGTGGCCGCGGCGCTGCTGGCCGAGGCCGGCAAGCGCGTGCTATTGCTCGAACGCGGGCGTGCGCAGTCGTTCGAGGACACCGGCCGCCATCACCTGCGCAATCAGCGCGTCTCGGCGCACGGCCACAACGCCGGCCCGGACGAGCGACACCCGCGCGTCGTCGTCGAAGCCGACGGCCGCGAGCGCCGCATCATGCCGTGGCAGCCGGGCTACCAGGCGAATGCCGCCGTCGTCGGCGGCGGCACGCGCGTCTACGGCGGCCAGGCCTGGCGCTTCCACCCACTCGACTTCCGCATGGCATCGACCTACGGCGTGCCCGCCGGGTCGTCGCTCGCCGACTGGCCGATCTCCTATGAGGAGCTGGCGCCGTTCTACGAGAAGGTCGAACACGAGCTGGGCGTCTCCGGCGACGCGACGCAGATGTCGCACCTGCCCGCCTACGCGCGCAACTATCCGATGCCGCCGCTGCCGCTGACGAAGAAGGGCGCGGCGCTGCGCGCCGGCGCGGCATCGCTCGGCTGGAACGCCTTCCCGGTGCCGCTGGCCGTCAACAGCCAGCCGTTCCAGAACCGACCGTCCTGCACGCATTGCCAGCATTGCGTCGGGTTCGCCTGCCCGGTCGACGCCAAGAACGGCACACAGAACACGTTCATCCCGCGCGCGCTGGCCACCGGGCGCTGCGAGCTGCGCACCGAGTGCATGGTCGCCCGCATCGAGACCAGCGGCGGCCGCGCCGTCGGCGTGACGATGCTGACGGCCGACCGGCGTCGCCTGCGCGTCGACGCCGACGTGATCGTGGTCGCCGCCGGCGCCGTCGAGACGGCGCGGCTGCTGCTGCTGTCAGGCATCGGCGGCGACCAGGTCGGCCGCAATCTGCAGGGCCACGTGTACGTCGCGGCGTGGGGCCGCATGGCCGAAGACGTGTGGGACGGCATCGGCCCCGGCGTCACCACCGCCACCACGCAGTGGAGCCACGGCGCCGGCGACGTCGTCGGCGGCGGCATGCTGGCGGACGATTTCGTCACGCTGCCGGTGGCGTTCTGGCGCACGGCATTTCCCGCCGGGCTGCGCCGCTGGGGCATCGAGGCCAAAGAGTGGATGCGCGACGCCTACCGGCGCACGCTGGAGGTCAAGGGCCCGATCCAGGACATTCCGTCGCCCGACGCGCGCGTGACGCTCGACCCGGCCGTGAAGGACGCCTTCGGCCTGCCGGTGGCGCGGCTGTCCGGAACCACGCATCCCGAATCGATTCGCACCGCGCGCATGCTGCAGGCGAAGGCGATGGAATGGGTGCGCGCCGCCGGCGCGGTGGAGACGTGGGGCGAACCTCCGGCGCGGCCGTTCCTGTCGGGCGGCCAGCATCAGGCCGGCACAGCGCGCATGGGCGACGACCCGGCGACGTCGGTCGTCGATCGGCACGGACGCGTGCACGGCATGGAGAACTGCTACGTGGCGGACACGTCGGTGCACGTGACGAACGGCGGGTTCAACCCGTTCCTCACGGCCATGGCGATGGCGTATCGCACGGTGAGCGGAATCGTCGAACGTTGGTAGCGCGCTTCCGGCGAAAGGTCCGTTCAGACGCGCCGGGTGCGGGAAGCGCCCGGCGACGGCGCATCGCTCGGATGCAACGGCATGCCGCGATCTTCGCTGGTGTTCACGATCTCGCGCACGTGCACGCGGCAGATGCGCGACTCGGCGTCCTTCACCAGCAGGATCAGCATGTCGCCCTCGATTTCCTGCACGACCGCCCGCTCGGTCACGATGATGCGCTCGGCCTGATAGCGCCACAACACGGACGAGCCGACGGTGATGCCGCGCTCCGCCGGGGACCGCGTGTCGGCGGCCTGTTCCGCCTGCCAATCCGCGAACGTGCGAAAAACGCGATTCGACGCGGCGCTGTTGAGGACGATCGATTTGCGTTGCGCGGGTGCCATGGGGCCGAACAGTACCACAGATGGCTGAGTTGTGCATATGGGGAAGTTTCCAAACCCCAAGTAAAGTTCGCGAATCACGGCATTTGCATGTCGCCGTCTTCGGGCCTATACCTGTCTCGTCATGAAAATTACCGATCTGAAATGCGCCATCATGGGCGGACACCCCGTCGTCCGCATCACGACCGACGAAGGCATCGAGGGCATCGGCCAGGCGGAGAGCAGCAAGCCGTACCTGAAGCCGCACGTGTTGTTCTATAAGAAGTACATCCTCGGCGAGGACCCGACGGACGTCGAACGCGTGATGATCAAGATCCGCCGCCTCGGCAGCTTCAAACCGTGGGGCGCCGCCGTGAGCGCCATCGAATTCGCGCTGTGGGACATCGCCGGCAAGGCGGCCGGCGTGCCGGTCTACAAGCTGCTCGGCGGCAAGGTGCGCGACCAGGTGCGCGTCTACAACGGCGGCGTGCGCTTCAAAATGGAGGGCCTCGAACCCGAGCACTTCGCCGACAACATGCGCAAAATGATGGACCGCCCCGAAGGCTTCACCATCATCAAGCAGGGCATCGCTTTCCACAGCTGGATGCCGCAGGGCATCCCCGACTTCTTCTACGGTTCCCATGTCGAAGGGCCGCCGCACCCCAACCGCGGCCTGCTCACCGAAAAGGGCCTCAAGCACATCATCGCCTGCGTCGAAGCCATGAAGGCCGTCACCGGCGACAAGGTCGGCCTGGCGCTGGACTGCGGCCCGGGCTTCACCGTGCCGGATGCCATCCGCCTGGCCAAGGCGATGGAGCCCTACAACCTGATGTGGCTGGAGGACATGATCACCGGCGACTACACCCCGTACGTCATGGCCGACCTGTACCGCGAGGTCACGCGCAGCACGTCGACGCCTATCCACACCGGCGAACAGATTTACCTGCGCCAGAATTTCCGCGAGCTGATCGAGAAGAAAGCGGTCAACGTCATCGGCCCCGACCCGGCCGACATCGGCGGCATCGCCGAACTCAAGTGGGTGGCCGAGTACGCCGACATGCACGGCATCCTGATGGCCCCGCACGGCACCATCGACGGCGTCATCGGCCTGGCCGCGCACGTACACGCCGCCGCCGCCATGCCGCACAACTACATCGCGCTGGAATATCCATACGCGTACGACCAGTGGTGGTACGACATCGTCGAGGGCCTGCCGAACCCGATCGTGAAGAACAGCATGATCGACGTGGCCGCGTTCGAGCGCCCTGGCCTCGGCGTCACCTTCAACATCGACAAGGCCGTCAAGTACCTGCAGCCCGAGGACGCCGGCTTCTTCGACTAGGCGACCTTCGAAACGACGGAAATGTACCCGGCTTCTAAGAAGCCGGGTACATTTCCGTCGTTTCGAAGGTGGGTGAGGGATGTCCTCGAAAGACGCGCCACGCATCCGGTAACATGACGTCGCTATGGCGTCCGCCAACCGCCCCATCCCCACAGCGACACTCCGCACCCCACCGGCGCTGCCGCGCCTGCCGTTCTTCGGCAACGCCTTCGAATTTCGCCGCGACCCGCTCGGCACGCTCGAGCGCGGCTGGCGCGAGCTCGGCGACGTGTACTCCGTGCAGCTCGGACCACGCCGCATCATCGTGATCTCCGACCCGGCGCTGGCCGCCGACGTGCTCGGCGACCGCTGGCGCAAATTCCGCCGCCCGTCCGAAGTGCTCGGCGGCACCGTGCTCACGCCGCTCGTCGGCCTCAGCGTGCTCACCACCGACGGCGACTCGTGGCTGGCGAAGCGCCGCCTGCTGCAGCCGGTCTTCCATCGCCAGCGCATCGCCGCCATGGCCGCCCACATGGAAGCCGCCGGCGCCGACATGCTGCGGCGCTGGCAGTCCCGCGCCGACGCCGCGCCGATCGACGTCGTGGCCGAGATGAAGAAGGTCACGCTCGACATCATCAACCGCACCATGTTCTCCAACGACGTGTTGTCCGAAGCCGACCGCCTCGGCCCGTACGTCGACGAGGGCCTGCACTTGATCGAACGCGCCATCATCACGTCGCCGCTGCCCCCCGGCATCCCCACGCCCGATCGCCTGCGGCTGCGCCGCGTACGCCGCGTAATCGACGAGTACCTCTACGGCCTGATCCGTGCGCGCCGCGCCGCCGGCCCCGGCGCCGGCGACCTGCTCGATCTGCTGCTCGAAGCGCGCGACGAGGAAACCGGCGCCGGCATGGACGACGAACAGGTGCGCAACGAGGTCGCCACCATCTACGGCGCCGGCCACGAAACCACCGCCCTGGCGCTGACATGGACGTGGCTGGCGCTCGAACGCAATCCGCACGTCCGCGCGCGCCTGCACACCGAGCTCGACGCCGTGCTGCGCGGGCGCACGCCCACGGCGGAAGATCTGCCGCAGCTGCCCTACACCCTGCAGGTCCTCGAGGAGTCCATGCGCCTGCTGCCGCCGGTGCCGTTCACCGTGCGCGAGGCGAGCGAAGATGTGGCGCTGGGCGAATTCGCCATCCCGGCCGGCGCGAAGATCGGCATCGCCATCGGCAACATGCAGCGCCACCCACGCTACTGGGACGCACCGGACGAATTTCGCCCGGAGCGATTCGCGCCCGATGCGCGCAAAGCCATTCACCGCTACGCCTACCTGCCGTTCCTCAACGGCCCGCACATGTGCATCGGCAGCCACTTCGCGCTGATGGAAGGCCAGCTCCTGCTCGCGATGATCGCGCAGCGCTACGAGATGCACATCGAAAATCCGGACGCCGTCGTGCGCGATCTGGCCATCACCATGCGGCCGCGCGGCAAGCTGTGGGCGAGGACGGATCGGCGATAGACGGCCGACGGCGGACGGCCGACGGCGGACGGCCGACGGCGGTCGTCCTCTTCTACTGCCTCCCCGCCGGCGCTTCCTTCAGCTCCACCTCGATCGTCGGCATCGACAATTCCGCGCGCAGCGCATCCGGCTTCACCAGCACCGCCTGCACCTGATGCACGCCGGCCGGCAGGCCAGTGACGTCGAGCAGCACGCGCGCGTCCTGCTCCGCCAGCTGATTCAGCTGCGGCAGCGGGCCGGACAACCGCACCTCGACCACCTCCGGCCGCACGATCGCCCGCAGATCCGACGCCAGGCCGATCACGATCGGCGCGCGCGTCACCGTGCGCGCGCCCTGCTGCGCTTCCACGCGCACCCGCACGCGCACGGTGAAATCCTCGCCCACCAGCGTCACGCCGGTCGGCACGCGCAGGCCGGCGCGGTCATCGATCGATTCGATCGCCCCGTCGACGCTCACGTCGAGCGTCTCGATGAAGCCCGGCAGCTTCTGAATTTCGTCCTTGTTGCCGAACACCGTCACGATCTGCGGCTCGGCGATGATCGACGTGATGGCGTAGCCGTCGGCCGGCAGGCCGCGCGTCTTCACGCTGACGGCCAGCGTGCGGTAGTTGCTCAGCTGTTCGATCGGCACGGTCACCAGCGCATCCGTCGGCGAAATCACCACGCCGGGCACGGTGTTGCCCGCAGCGTCGCGCGCCAGCAGACGCACGCGCTGCTGCAGGTTCGAGCGCACGTCGACGAGCGAAACCACTGCATCGACGCTGACGATGCGCTCCAGCATCGACTCGGTGGTGCTGATCACCGCGGTCGCCGTGTCCGTGCGCCCTTCCAGCGCCTGATAGCCGAGCGCCGGCATGCCGATCACGCCCACGCGCACCGGGAACTGCTGCTCCACGATCCGCTCGATCGACACCGCCGTGGTCGGCGGCTCCGTCGACAGAACGCGCGCCGGTTCGACGCGCAGCTGCGGCATGAACGGCACCACGTGCCGGCCCACGTCCAGCGCGCTGAGATCGATCGGCACCAGCGCGTTGTCGCTCACGCTCAGCGACTTCAGCACGCTTTGCGGCGCGCGCACTCGCACCGTCACCGTCGTCGGCACGCTGCCGCTTAGCAGCAAATCACCGCGCGCCGGCGGCATCACCTGCACGCGCGCGAAGACTTCGCCCTCGACGATCGGATCGTCCTGCATCGTGGTCATCAGCCACACGCCGAACGCCAGCACCAGCGCGAACGCCATCAGCCCGAGGTTCTTGGCGACCCAACCTGACATATTCTGAATTATAGGTACACGGTGACAATCTCACGTACACTACCCGAATCATGGGAACCGAAGCACTGTCGCCCGTCTGGGCCCGCGCATTCGACATCGAACTCGACCACGGCGAAGGGTCGTATCTCTTCGACACCGCAGGCGCACGCTATCTCGATTTCACCTGCGGCATCGGCGTGACGAACACCGGCCACGCCCACCCGCGCGTGGTGAAAGCCATTCAGGACCAGGCGGCGAAGCTCATTCACGGCCAGATGGGCATGGGCTGGAGCCGCCCGCTGCTGGACGTGACCGAAGAGCTCAAGAGCGTGCTTCCCAGCAGCATCGACACGTTCTTCTTTTCGAACAGCGGCGCCGAAGCCGTCGAGGCGGCCGTCAAGCTGGCGCGCCAGGCCACCGGCCGCACCAATCTGATCGTCTTCGAAGGCTCGTTCCACGGCCGCACCGCCCAGACCATGGCGATGACGATGAGCAAGTACAGCTATCGGCAGAAGAATCACCCGCTGCCGTCGGGCATTTACACCGCGCCGTACGCGTACTGCTATCACTGCCCGATCGCCCAGCGCACGATGACCGGCGTCGAGCGCGCCGCGCTCAGCGCGTCGTGCCCGAGCGACGACGCGAACGCCTGCTGCGGCTACGCCGCCGAACAGGTGCGCGCGCTGCTCAAGACCCAGACCGCACCGCACGAGACCGCGGCCATCATCCTCGAGCCGGTGCTCGGCGAAGGCGGCTACGTCGTCCCGCCGGCGTCGTTCCTGCGCGAGCTGCGCGCCATCTGCGACGAGCACGGCATCCTGCTGGTCTACGACGAAGTGCAGACCGGCTTCGGCCGCACCGGCAAATTCTTCGCGCTGGAGCACGCCGGCGTGGTGCCGGACATCGTGATCATGGCCAAGGGCCTGGCGAGCGGCATGCCGATCTCGTGCGTGGCCGCGCGCCGCGACATCATGGCGAAATGGGCGCCGGGCTCGCACGGCGGCACCTACGGCCCGAACATCGTGTCGCTGGCCGCTGCGCGCGAAACGATTCGCGTGATCAAGGAAGAGCGCCTGATCGAAAACGCCGCCGAACGCGGCGCACAGCTCATGGCCGGCCTGCGGCGGCTGCAGGCCGAATTCCCCGCCGTCGGCGACGTGCGCGGCGCCGGCCTGATGATCGGCACGGAATTCGTCGACGCGAACGGCAAACCCGACGCCGCCATCACCGGCAAGCTCGTCAAGTACTGCACCGAGCACAAGCTGCTGCTGCTCACGTGCGGCACGTACGGCAACGTCATCCGCTGGATTCCGCCGCTGGTGGTCACCGCGGAACAAATCGAGGAAGCGCTGCGCATCTTCGCTGCGGCGCTGGACAGTGTGCAGGCGTAGATGCTGACGGAACTCCGCGTACGCGACTTTGCCATCATCGATGCGCTGAGCGTCGAGTTCGCCCCCGGCCTGAACGTGCTGACGGGCGAGACCGGCGCCGGCAAGAGCATCATCGTCGACGCGATCGCCCTGCTGCTGGGCGATCGCGCCGAGGCCAACATGGTGCGCGCCGGCTGCGACCGCGCGATGATCGAGGGCGCGTTTTCCATCGATCGGGTGCGCTGCAGTGAAGTCGATGCGCTGCTGCGCGAGCACGGGCTGGACGAGGAAGACGTCGGCGGCTCGCTCGCCATCACGCTCGGCCGCGAGGTGCGCACCAGTGGACGGACGATCTGCCGCGTGAACGGCCGCGCCGTCAGCCAGCAGGCGCTGCGCGAGATCGGCGAGCTGCTGGTGGACGTGCACGGGCAGAGCGAACATCTATCGCTGCTGCGGGTGCGCGAGCACATCAACCTGCTCGATCGGTTCGCCGATTTGTGGGAGCTGCGATCGCAGGCGGCGGCGAAGTTCGCCGCGATGCGCGCGGTGCGCCGTCGCCTCGACGACCTCGAACGCACCACGCGCGAGCGCGAACGGCGCGTCGACATGCTGCGCTTCCAGGTGGAGGAAATCCGCGCCGCGCGCCTGAAGCCGGGCGAGGAGGACGCGTTGCGCGAAGAGCACCGCCGGCTGGCCAACGCCGAGGCGATCGCCGCGTGGGCGGAGGAAGCGGACGCCGCGCTCTACGAGGGCACGCGCGATCGCCCGGCCGCGCTCGACCAGATCGCGCAGGCGGTCAAGGCGCTGGAGAACCTCGCCCGCTACGACGCGTCGTTCGCCGAACAGGCGCGCGCGCTGTCCGACGCCAGCGCGGTGATCGACGACGTCTCGCGCACGGTGCGCGCGTACCGCGACGCGATCGAGTTCAACCCGCAGCGCTTGCAGAAGGTCGAGGATCGGCTCGAAGCGTTCAAGCGGCTGAAGCGCAAGTACGGCGAGACGATCGACGCCGTGATCGCGTTCGGCGACGCCGCCGCACGCGAGCTCGATCTGATCGTGAACGCCGATGAACACGGCGAAGCGCTGCAGAAGGAGCTGGCCGAACTGACGCGCCGCTTCCAGGTGGTGGCCGACGAGCTGAGCGCGCGGCGGCGGCGCGCCGCGGAAGTGCTGGCGCGCGGCGTGGAAGGCGAGCTGCAGGATCTGCGCATGCCGGCGGCGCGCTTCGAGGTGCGCTTCGACGCGCAGGAGCCGGACGCGACGGGGGTCGACCGCGTCGAATTCATGATTGCGCCGAACCTCGGCGAAGGGCTCAAGCCGCTGATCAAGATCGCCTCGGGCGGCGAGACCGCGCGGCTGATGCTGTCGCTGAAGGCGGTGCTCAGCCGCGAGGGCACGCACTCGCCGCCGACGCTGATCTTCGACGAAGTCGACACCGGCATCGGCGGCCGCGTCGGCGGGGCCGTCGGCGACAAGCTGTGGGGGCTGACACACACGCATCAGGTGCTGTGCATCACGCACCTGCCGCAGCTGGCGGCGTACGGCGACGTGCACCTGAAGGTCGAGAAGCACCTGGTCGACGGCCGCACGAGCACACAGGTGCGCCGGCTGACGCACGACGAGCGCGCCGACGAGCTCCAGCAGATGCTCGGCACCACCGGCGCGGCCGGCCGCAGCGGCGCCGAGCAGATGCTGCAGGAGGCGGAGGCGAGGAAGAGGGAGACCCATCGATGACGGCGCGAGAGAGGTCGATGCATGCGTCCCTGCGCGCAGATTCCGAACGCGCACCGCGTTGCGTCCCGCTGGCGAAAAAGCGTTCGAACTGCACGCGTAGTGGCCGAAATGTACGAGGTTTGCATTCGAGGGACCGACCACACTCGCGAAATAGCGCGTATACTGCTGCGGCAACGCGGAACCTTAACAAGGGAGTTGGAAATGAGCTCATGCGCGACAGCGCTTTGAAACTCTGCTGCCGTGGAGACGTCGTCCGTCTCTACGGTCTTGTTGGAAATGAGCTCATGCGCGACAGCGCTTTGAAACCTTCGGGACACAGCGGGCCGAACACCTTCACGCCCTGTTGGAAATGAGCTCATGCGCGACAGCGCTTTGAAACCATGTCCATGACGTGGCGCCCGAGCTCGATCTTGACGTGTTGGAAATGAGCTCATGCGCGACAGCGCTTTGAAACCATCCGCGAACAGCTTGATGACCTCAAACTGCTGCAGAGTTGGAAATGAGCTCATGCGCGACAGCGCTTTGAAACTTCATGATGCCGAACGCCATGTCCATGACGTGGCGCCCGAGCTCGTTGGAAATGAGCTCATGCGCGACAGCGCTTTGAAACCGCCACCGCGCCCACCGCCGCCACCGCCACCTGCGGTTGGAAATGAGCTCATGCGCGACAGCGCTTTGAAACCCGTTGACGCTAGGAACGCCGTAGCAGATCGTCTCTCGTTGGAAATGAGCTCATGCGCGACAGCGCTTTGAAACACCCTGCAACAGAACTGTAAGGCATTGCTGCCCTCCGTTGGAAATGAGCTCATGCGCGACAGCGCTTTGAAACATGTGCGAACTGGCACATGCGGTTGAACCCCCACAGTTGGAAATGAGCTCATGCGCGACAGCGCTTTGAAACCAGTACGCATCGCCGTAGTCGGCGTCGTTCTGGCCGTGTTGGAAATGAGCTCATGCGCGACAGCGCTTTGAAACGCGCGCTGCTTGCGGACGGTGGCTACGACGGCCACCGGTTGGAAATGAGCTCATGCGCG
>JBIIIA010000295.1:0-4555 GCA_044235195.1 Thermoflexales bacterium | reverse complement strand
TGCGTTCGATGGGCTCACGCAGCATGGTGAAGACGATCAGGTCGCTGCGACCGGTGAGCTGGAGCATGCTGCGGCCGTGGTGGAAATCGTGAAAGCAGCGGAAGCGGCGCAGTTCGGAGATGGAGAGCGTCGCCAGATTGGGTGGGATGAGTTGCAGTCGATCGCGTGTCCGGTATGCCCCTTCGATGACGGACCCCAGGGAGATGCCGCCGGTTTTCGGCACGTGGGCGAACCACGAGGGCGGCGTGTCGAGAGTGAGAAGCATGACCGTGCGCGAGTGTATCTCAGAGCCAGTGTGAAAGATCGCGGTCGATGAGCGTGGCGAGGCGCAGGATGTCGGTGCGGAATTCGTTCGTCAGGCTGCGCCGCAGAGCGGGATCGAGCGGCGGTGGGCGGAACCGGTTCCAGCGCAGCAGGCGCTGCGCGATCGCAGCGGGGATGCGGCGGCGCAGGCGCATCTGTCGCGGCGTGGGGCGTTCGAGGAAGCGCCAGAGCGCCTGGCTGCGATTGAGCCACGTGACGTTCGTGCGAGGCAATGTGATGTCCGGTTGATCCGGGACGTCGAGAAATTCGAACAGATCGCGCAGCACCCGGCGCGGATTCTCGAGCAGATCGTCGTGGAGATAGACACGAATTTGGGCACGCGGGAAGACGTCGAAGTATGGCGTCAGGTTGGCGTAGTACATGCTATTCGCGCGATGACGGATGTCGGGGATTTCACGCGTGCGGATTCGTTCTTCTTCGGCGGCGAGCGCGGCGCGGAAATCAGCGATCGGTTCGAGGTCGCGGGCGCGATAGAAAGCATGCGCGGAATACGCGCGATCTGCAGGTTGGCGGAGCAGTGCGGCGATGCGTGCGTGTGGGGCGGCGGCGGCGATGCGTGCAGCGGTGCGCGCGGGGAAGTAGCTGCTGAGGTAGATCGCGGAGGCTTCGCCGATGACGGGGTGATCACCGGCGTCGGCGAAGAGTGCGAGATATTTCTCGCGGTCGTAGACCAGCCGGTGTCGATAGCCGGGCGTGGGGATGCGAAATTCGGGCAGCGCTCCGTCCATCGTGAAATACGCCGGCTCTTTTTGCGGGCTCATGAAGATGTTCGGGTGCTGTTTCAGAGCGGCGTACAACGCATCCGTGCCGCATTTCTGCGCACCGATGAGGAAGAAATTCGGGTGTGCCATCTGGGAAATTACCGCAGCCGGCGGGGTGTGACGAGTGCTCGCATGCGGCGGCTGAGCTGGAAGACGGGTTCTGAAATTCGTCGTGCGATCGCATGAGGGATTCTGTCGCGCAGGCCGAAGGGCGAAGGGAAGGCCCGGCGGGAGTGCGGGAGGGGGAACGCGCCGGCGACGGCTTTTTGAAGGAGTGCTTCGTAGTTGTTTCCCATAGAAGTGAGGGAGAACTGTGCGCGGGCGCGTGCGGCGGCGGCGGCGCTGAGGCGGCGCCATGTGTCTGGAATGAGCATGTCGGCGATGTGGTCGACCCAGTGCGGAATGTCGTTCGGCGCGGTCAGGCGGCCGTGGACGTCGTCGTCGATGGCGGCGTCGGTGATGCCGGGCAGATGGGAGGCGACGACGACGCAGCCGGCGGCCATGGCTTCGAGCATGACCAGCGGCAGGCCTTCGGTGTTCGACGTCAGGAGCAGCAGGTGGTGTTCGAGCATGGCAGCGGCGGTGTCGTGCTGCGAGAGCGCACCGCGCATGTGGACGATGTCGTGCACGCCGGCGGCGGCGAAGTCGTGCTCGAGCCGGCTGCGATCCGGGCCGTCGCCGACGACGGTGAGCTGCACCGGCAAACCGCGCGCGCGGCAGGCGGCGAGGATCTGCGGCAGGCGCAGGATTCCTTTGTGCGAATCGATGAGGCGGCCGGCGAACAGCAGTCGCAGTGGCGATGACCAGTCGACTCGTGAACGCATCGACTCATCGTCAGGAATCGGCACACCGTAGACGATGCCGTGAGTCGGTCGATCGGGGAAGCGTACGGCCAGCTGTCGTTGCACCGCCGGTGACACACCAACAGCTGCGTTCCAAATAGGATCGAGCTGCTTAGTGATCGAATAGAGACTTTTCCAGTCGCCGTGCAGCACTGGAATGATGGCGATGCTGTCGTCGACGAGGTGCAGCGCGGATTGGGCAGCGGTGTTCAATGTACTGAGATTTACGAGAATGACATCGACGTTGCTTTGGTTGAGGTAGTGGGTGAGGCGCCGTGCCTGACCTGCGCGGCTGGCGCCGAGCGGCGTCGGCTGCAGCCAGCCGTGCAGGCCGCGGCGTGCGATCTCCGGCCACCACGGGCCACGTTGCTGTGTGACGATCGTGATGTGATGTCCTCGCGATGCGAGCGCACTGCCGAGTTCGAGCGCGAAGCGCGGACCGCCGCCGAGATGCAGGTCTTCGAGTAGGAGGATGATGTGCATGTGAATGATGATGCAGAAAATGTCCGAACGTCCGTGAAGCAAGGCATGGATGTATAGGCGTTCATGAGCGATGTTTGGTGATTCGGCGCATGAGACGCCCGAATGGCTTCGCGAACGGTGAGAGTCGTCGGCAAAGTGCGGTCGGGATTCGGTCGCGCAGGCCGAAGGGCGAAGGGAAGGCGCGACGGGAGTGCGGGAGTGGGAACGCGCCGGCGACTGCATCGCGAAGGATGGCTTCGTAGTGATCCGTCATGGCTTCGATGGAGAACTGGGCGCGGGCGCGCGCGGCGGCGGCAGTGCTAAGGCGACGCCATGTGGCGGGAACGAGCATATCGGCGATGTGGTCGACCCAGCGCGGAATGTCGTTCGGCGCGGTCAGGCGGCCGTGGACGTCGTCGTCGATGGCGGCGTCGGTGATGCCGGGCAGATGGGATGCGACGACGACGCAGCCGGCGGCCATGGCTTCGAGCATGACCAGTGGCAGTCCGTCCGTGTTCGACGTCAGGAGCAGTAGGTGGTGTTCGAGCATGGCAGCGGCGGTGTCCTGCTGCGAGAGTGCACCGCGCATGTGGACGATGTCGTGCACGCCGGCGGCGGCGAAGTCGTGCTCGAGCCGGCTGCGATCCGGGCCGTCGCCGACGACGGTGAGCTGCACCGGCAAACTGCGTGCGCGGCAGGCGGCGAGGATTTGTGGCAGCCGGAGTATGCCCTTGTGCCAATCGATGAGGCGACCGGCAAACAGCAGTCGCAGCGGCATTGTCCAATCGGTACGGGTGCGCGTATATCGATCATCGGGGATCGGCACTCCATTGATGATGCCGAAGATGGGCCGATCGGGGAAACGCTCGGCCAGTCCACGCTGCACCGCCGGACCTACGCCGACGGCGGCGTTCCAGAGTGGGGCGAGACGTCCTGTCAGCGTGTACAGCTCCGGCCAGTCGCCGTGAAGAACGGGGATGACGGCGATGCGATCGTCGACGAGATGCAGCGCCGACTGGGCGGCGGCGTTCAGGCCGCCGATATTGACTAGGATCGCGTCCGTGCCGCTGTGGTTGAGGGTGTGGGCGAGGCGCCGTGCCTGACCTGCGCGGCTGGCGCCGAGCGGCGTCGGCTGCAGCCAGCCGTGCAGGCCGCGGCGTGCGATTTCGGGCCACCATGGGCCGCGCTGCTGTGTGACGATCGTGATGCGATGTCCTCGCGACGCAAGCGCACTGCCGAGTTCGAGCGCGAAGCGCGGGCCGCCGCCGAGGTGCAGGTCTTCGAGCGAGAGGACGATGTTCATGGCCGGGGCTCCGAGGATAGCATTCACAAGTCTACTGATGCCCCGATACCCTCGAATACAATTCTGCAGCGATATCTTCCATGGAAAAGAGTGGGGTGAAGATGAGGGATTCGCAGGTGCGTGGGCGCGGCGTGTTGACGGTGGCGTTCGGTCATCGTGACTATGCGCGCATGGCGATCACGATGGCGCGCGCGATCCGCCTGCGCGACGCGGAGATGCCGCTGGCCGTGGCGACCGATCTTGCTCCGGAACTATTCCGTGACTGGTTTCAGTATGTAATTCCGTGGCGTCATGCGTATGCGTCGTTTTACGAATTCAAGTTCGATCTGTATGCCATGTCGCCGTTCGAAGAGACGCTGTTCATCGATTCGGACTGTATGGCGCTGCGTCCCGTTCGGGACGTGATGGATCTATTCGTGGGCCACGACGTCAGCGTCGCCGGGCAGAACGTAGCGTCGCCGTGGTGGTTCGTGCATCCGCAGCGCATTCGTGCGCGGTTGCCGCGTGAGACGTACCCGGGCTTCAACGGTGGCTTGATGTACTTTCGGCGGTCGCCGAATGCAGAGCTGGTATTCGAGCGTGCACGAGAGTGGGTGGCCGAATACGATGCGCTGGGGGTGGCGCGGCTGTCGTCCGGCTCGATCAACGACGAGCCGATGTTCAGCCTGGCGATGGCGGAACGCGGGTGCCGCGCGGTGGACAACGCTACACACTGCATCATATATGGGCCGCGTCTCGGGCGGGTCGACATCGACGTATTGGCCGCAACGTGTGAGATGGATCTCGACGGGAAAGCGGTGCAGCCGATGATTTGTCATTTCGCGGGAATGAACAAGGATCGCTACGTATACGAGCGCGAACGT
>JBIIIA010000294.1:0-4567 GCA_044235195.1 Thermoflexales bacterium | reverse complement strand
CCGGCACGTGCGCTGGCGTGGTCGACGGCAGCGTGGTCAGCGTGACGAAAGGTCTGACGCTGCGCGGCGGCTACACCAGCGCGAACTGGAGCACCTCGAACCCGACGGCCAACCCGACGGTGCTGGATGCGCAGGGGGCTGGGCGCGTCATCTCTGCCTCGGCGACGACGCCGATCGCCATCGAGAACCTGACGGTGCAGAACGGCCTGTCGACCGGCCCCGGCGGCGGCTTGTACGTCCCAGTGGCGAGCGCGGAGCCGCCGCTGAAACTGGTGAACGTGCAGTTCATTTCGAACACAGCCGTCACGGGTGGAGGAGCATATGTCGGAGTTCCGCTGATCATGACCGATACGGACTTCATCCGCAATACCGCTACAGCTCCACTTGGTGCGGATGGCGGCGGCGGCATGTACTTGTTCTCCCTAAATTCGAAGGCCTCCACGATCTTCGGCGGCGTATTCCAGCAAAATAACGCCACGATGGGTGGCGGCCTGTTGGTGGTCGACGTCAGTATGTCGATCGTCGGGACGCAGTTTCTCTCGAACACGGCACGTGCTGCAGCGGCGATGGAATATCTATCGGTCAACTCGTCTCTGGCCAACACGTTGTCTCTAACCAGCACGGTATTTATAAGCAATACAGCCATCGACGATGGATCGGGTCTCTTCGGCTTCGGTGGCGGTCTACATACGAATGCGCAGGCAAATATTCATATCGCGGACAGCCGCTTCGAGCGCAACGTGGCCCGCGACGGCTACGGCCAGGGCGGCGCAATTGAAATCGATGGCGCCTACGCCACGTTGCGCGTTGTGAACACCGTATTCGCCAGGAACGGCGCGAGCGCAACGGGCGACGACATCTATTTGTATCAAACCGGACAGGTCGATGCGCTGCAGAACACGTTCGCAGCGCGGGCCGGCGCGGGCAGCGCGCTGGTGGTCGACGGGACGGCAGGCTCGACGATCCTGACGAACAGCCTGTTCTCGGGATATGGGAAGGGCGTGGAACTGCTGAACTCGGCTGCTGCGGTGACGCTGAACGGCGTGCTGTGGGACAGCGTGTCGACGCCGACGAGCGGCGGCGCCACGGTGAACAACGCGGCGACCGGGTCGGCCGGCTTTGCGGACGCGGCGGCGGGCAACTACCTGGCGACCGGCGCCGGGGTGGACGCCGGCGTGAACAGCGGCGTGGCAACGGATATCCGCGGTGTGACGCGTCCGCAGGGCGCGGGCTATGACCTCGGCGCGTACGAATATGGATCGACCAGCACCGATGCGACGCTGAGCAGTCTGTCGGTCAACCCGGGCACGCTGTCGCCTGCATTCGTGTCGAGCACCACGTCGTACACGGCGGAGGTGCCGAGCGGCACGACGTCGGCGGTGGTGACGGCGACGCCGAACGACGCGGGGGCGAGCGTGGCGTATTCGTCGACGGCGGGAACGTGTGTCCGGGCGACCGTGTCGGCCCGGATGACCGACCCGGTTTGGGCGACCGACCCGGTCGCCCCTACCTGCGACATCGCATCGTCCGGCACGACCACCATCACTATCACTATCACTGCCGCTGACGGCACTACCACCAAGACCTACACGATTGCGGTGACGGTGGCGGCGTTCGAAGGGCCGCACATCGCCGAGCTGGTCATGGACATCCCGGGCCTGACGCCGGCATTCGTGTCGACGACGCTGAACTACCAGACGGAAGTGCCGAGCGGGACGAACCAGCTGGTGGTGACGCCGACGCTGAGCCTCGGCACGACGGCCGAGTACTCGTCGACGGCGGGCGCCTGCACAGACAGCGGGACGAGCGGCACATGTCTGCTGTTCCCGACGAAGACGACGATCGTGACGATCGGGCTTACCGACGGAGCGACGACGCGCAACTACACCATCGTGGCCACGCGCGCGAGCGCGCCGGGGGCGGTGCGCAATTACTTCCTGCCGCTGGTTCCGACGATGAAGTAGAGAGTCGGAGTAGAGAGAAAAGAGGAATGAGAAAAGAGGAATGAGAAAAGAGGAGTGAGAAAAGAGTGACGCACACGCATGCCACTCAGTTCTCACTCCTCAGTTCTCGTTTCTCATTCCTCGTTTCTCATTCCCCATTCCCCCATGACCACACCACGTCCCTCTCCCCGCTTTTTGCGCCTGCTGCTGGCGACGGCGCTGATGATCTGCGCGCTGACGCCGCGCCCGAGCAGCGCCGCAGCGCCGGCCAGCCCGCCGGCGCCGGGCTCCAACCGGCCGCAGTCTGTCCCGGGGACGGTGATCCAGCAGTTGTATTTGAAGGCGTCCAATGCCGAGTCAGGCGACCAGTTCGGATATTCCGTGGCCATCGACGGCGACACGATGGTGGTAGGTGCATATACCGAAGCCGGCGACAGCACGTCGACGGCGGCGTCGCCGAACAACAACGCCGCCGAAGCCGGCGCCGTCTATGTATATGTGCGCAGCGGGTCGACTTGGACGCAGCAGGCCTATTTGAAGGCCTCCAACGCCGAAGCCTACGACCATTTCGGCTATGCGGTGGGCATCTCGGGCGATGCCATCGTGGTGGGTGCGAATTTCGAAGCCGGCGACAGCGCGTCGACGGCGGCGTCGCCGAACAACAACGCCGCCGAAGCCGGCGCGGCGTATGTATTCACGCGCAGCGGGTCGACGTGGACGCAGCAGGCCTACCTGAAGGCATTCAACGCTGATGGTGCTGACAGGTTCGGCACTGCAGTGGCCATCTCCGGCGATACCGTCATCGTAGGTGCGAATTGGGAAGCCGGCGACGAGACGTCGACGGCGGCGTCGCCGAACAACGACGGGCACCTCGCCGGCGCAGTGTATGTGTATGTGCGCAGCGGGTCGACGTGGACGCAGCAGGCTTACCTGAAGGCGTCCAATGCGGGGACCGGCGGCGACGAATTCGGCACCGCGGTGGGCATTTCCAGCGACACGATTGTGGTGGGTGCGCCCGAAAGATCAGGCGCCGCCGGCGCGGCGTACGTGTTCACGCGCAGCGGGACGACCTGGACGGAGCAGGCCTACCTGGAGGCATCCAACTTCGCAGATGAATCTGTTGACAATTTTGGCTTTTCGGTAGCCGTCTACGGCGACACGATTGTGGTGGGTGCGCCGTACGAGGACGGCGACAGCGCATCGACGGCGGCGTCGCCGAACGTCGACGCAACCGACGCCGGCGCAGCCTATGTTCACACGCAGCGGGTCGACGTGGACGCAGCAAGCCTACCTGAAGGCGTCCAATGCAGAAGCTGACGATCAATTCGGCACTGCGGTGACCATCTACGGCGACAGCATCGTGATAGGTGCACCGTACGAGGACGGCAACAGCTCGTCGACGGCGGCGTCGCCGAACAACAGCGCAACCGACGCCGGCGCAGCATACGTGTTCGCGCGCAGCGGGACGACGTGGACGCAGCGGATGTACCAGAAGGCGCCCAACGCCGAAGCCGGTGACTTCTTCGGCAATGCGGTGGCCATCTACGGTGGGAAACCCGTCGTGGGTGCACTGTACGAGGATGGCGACAGCGCATCGACGGCGGCGTCGCCGAACAACAACGCATCCGATGCCGGCGCGGCATATGCGTTCAGAATCGTCGGCGCGACGGAAGTGATGTCGCTGATTTTGAGCGACGGCGTGCTCACGCCGGCCTTCGTCAGCAGCACGCTGGCGTACACCGCCGCCGTGCCGAACGCGACGGACAGCGTGACGCTCACGTTTACCGCAAATCCCTTCTCGGTGCTGACGGTGACCGCGGCGACGCCGTGCAGCTTCAACGGCAACCCGACGAACTGTCCGCTGGGGATCGGCGCGAATCCGATCACCATCACGGTCGGCGACAACGATGGCAGCGAGAAGAGCTACGTCGTGACGATCACGCGCAGCCCGGGGGTCTGCTCCACTTCGATCAACGGCGGCAACGTGACCAATTACAGCAGCATGGACGCGCGGGCGCTGCGCGACGCGGTCGCGGCGGCCAACCCTGACAGCGTGGTGAAGATCGCCGGCACGTGCGCTGGCGTGGCCGATACGCGCGTCGTCGGCGTGAACAAGCGCCTGACGCTGCGCGGCGGCTACACGGCTACGAACTGGATCACCGCCAATTCGATCGCCAACCCGACGGTGCTGGACGCCGAGGGGGCCGGGCGCGTGATCACGGCGACGGCGCCGATCACGATCGAGAACCTGACGGTGCAGAACGGCCTGTCGATCGACTACGCCGGGGTAAGCGCGGTGCGCTACCGCGGCGGCGGCGTGTATGCGTCGTCTGCGGTGGTGGTGTCGAACACGACGTTCTACAACAACGTGGGGGCGTCTGATCCGAACAACTCCTACGACTGGAGAGATGGCCGGGGCGGCGGGCTGTATGCGCTGGGGCCGGTGCAAATCGTCGCCAGCTCATTCGTGTCGAACTCTGCAGTCGCCGGGGGCGGCATCGCCGTCCTCGATGCCACTGTGGTCGTGACCGACAGTCGTTTCATCTCGAACACGTCGCAAGAGCGTGGGGGTGGCTTGTTTGCCACGGGCAGCGTCAGTCTGAAGGATACGGATTTCATCAGCA
>JBIIIA010000293.1:0-4585 GCA_044235195.1 Thermoflexales bacterium | reverse complement strand
CGTTGGCGAATCTCGCGGTCGGTGTGAGCGGGACGGTCATGCTGACGACGTACAATTCCGCGGGCACGGCGCCGCTGGTGTACACGATGTTCATCTCGCGGGAGGCATCGACGGACGCGACGCTGAGTGACCTGGCGATCGTGCCGGGCGAGCTGACGCCGGCGTTCGTGAGCACGACGACGGAGTATGCGGCGGAGGTGCCGGCCGGGACGACGTCGGCGATGGTGACGGCGACGGTGAACTACGTGAGCGCGACGGTGGCGTATTCGACGACGGCGGGGGCGTGCACGCCGGGGAACGCGTCGCCGTCGGACTGCGCGATCGCGGCGACCGGCGCGACCACGATCACCGTGACGATCACGGCACAGGATCTCACCACGACGGAGACGTACACGGTCGTGGTGACGGTGGAAGAGCCCGGGGACGCGACGCTGGCAGACCTGGCGATCGCGCCGGGCGCGCTGACGCCGGCGTTCGTGAGCAGCACGAACGAGTATGCGGCGGAGGTGCCGAGCGGGACGACGAGCGTGGCGGTGACGGCGACGACGAACGGGAATGTCGACGTGTCGTATGCGTCGTCGGCGGGGGAGTGCGCGCCGCCGAATCTGGGGCGGACGCAGCCGCAGTACAGGCAGGGAGAAGAGCCGGTCGGCTACCTGTGCGACGTGAGCGAGACGGCGACGACGTGGATCACGGTGACGGTGTATGCGCTGGACGGGTCGACGGGGGAATACGTGATCGTGATCACGCCGGCGGCGCCGCTGACGACGATCGACCGGGTGTGGCCGGGTACGGGCCTGGAAGCCGGCGGAATGCCGGTGCAGATCTTCGGCACGGGCTTCGTGGCGGCGCTGACGGTGACGGTGGGCCCGTACGAGGGCGAGATGGTCTCGGTGCCGTTCACGATCGAGAGCGATTCACAGATCGACTTCGTGATGCCACCGGGCGTGGCCGGGCAGCAGGTGAGCGTGACGGTGCAGACGGCCGACAGTTCGCAGACGGCGGCGAACGCATTCACGTACGTGCAGCCGGACGTGATCGAAGTCGACGGCCAGACGGGCGGCGTGTTCACGACGACGGACGGCGTGGTGGTGACGATCCCGCCGCAGGGCGTGGACGGCATGTTCGTGATCACGATGACGCCGCAGCCGCCGGCGCCGGGCGTGCCGGGGAACATCCTGATGTACGCGTTCCGGCTGGAGGCGATGCTCAACTGGGTGCCGCTGGCGACGCTGACGAATCCGGTGACGATCCAGCTGCCGGTGGATCCGGCGATCGTGCCGAACGGCGAGCGGCCTTATCTGTATCAGTGGGTGGGGGGACAGGAAAGAGGGGAGAGGAACGAGGAAAGAGAGGAAGAGCGCAGTGCTCTCACTTCTCACTCCTCTCCCCTCACTTCTCTCTCCAGCGGTCGCTGGGTGCTGGTGCGCGGCCAGGTCTATGAGCCGACGACGCGCGTCATGACGGTGGCGCTGCGGCCGATGGGCGAGTATGCGCTGAGCACGACGTTGCTGCGGTCGTACTGGTTCCCGGTGGTGCCGACGATGAAGTAGATAGGGAAGAGGAAAGAGGGGAGAGGAGTGAGGAAAGAGAGGATGCATATAGCATTCACTCTTTTCTCACTCTTCTTCACTCTTTTCTCTCCACTTTGACTCTCTACCCTGACTCTCTACTCTGCTCCCCCACTCCGCCCTCTCGCGCCACGCGCACGGCCTCGGCGCGCGAGTGCACGCCGAGCTTCTTGTAGATGCTGCGCATGCGTTCGATGGCGGCATGTAGGTTCGGGCTCTCCGCGAAATACTCGAGCCATCCGGCATCGACGTCGTCGCGGGCGACGAACCAGGCAGCGGCGCGGCGGCGCTGGGCGTGCTGCGGGCCGTGGGATTCGGCGATGCTGCGGAGGGCATCCTGAAAGAGCGGGTGGAAGCGGAAGCGCTGCTCGCCGGCGGCGTCGAATTCGGACAGGAAGCCGATGGCGGCGACGAGTGCGAAGATGCGCTGCCGGCATACGTCGACGGGGGCGGCGCTGACGGCGGCCATGAGGTCGGCGGAGATCCACGGGAGGTGCGCGGCAGCGAGGGCGAAATCGTGCAGGGGGCGGCGAGCTGGGTCAGGACGCGGGATTCGAGGAAGTGGCGGATGGCGCCGTCGGCGGCAGAGGCTGCTCTTGCCGAAGCCGGCCGGGGCGACGATGCGGACGAGGCGCAGCCGATCTCTCGGAATGGAGCGAATTCGTGAATGGGATGTCACGGACAAGATCGGGCTATTGCTGTCCGGATGATCGTATCACTACAGCGTAATGAGGGGTGCATCCGCCGTTTGGGGCAGCTCACTCACGCCTCACCCCTTCCCCCCTCTCCCCCTCAATTTCGCTTCGGCTCTGATCGAGCAACGCTCTTGCTGGCGACGCAAAATTTCGGCGGAGAGGGGGGAAGGGGGGTGAGGGGGTCAGGGGGTGAGGCGTAGGCGACGGCGAAATTTCGCCCCAAACCACGGATGCACCCGTAATGAGTTGCCGACATCATTATCTTTTCATTACCACTTCAGTACGCATCATTACGCATAAAAGTTGGGTCGTCGGCTAAGGTCACCGCCGATATTTGAAGAGTCAGAAAGCCGCTGTTGCCGTCACGTAATCGGCCATCGGCGAAAACACCAACGAGAAAAGGTTGACCATGAATACATCGCAAGCAGTTCGTAT
Source organism: Thermoflexales bacterium (assembly GCA_044235195.1). Lineage (GTDB taxonomy): Bacteria > Chloroflexota > Anaerolineae > J036 > Brachytrichaceae > CANJQH01. The sequence continues at coordinate 1,884 of JBIIIA010000293.1, read as the reverse complement.
GATCCCGCTGCGCAGCGCACTGGCGGCGGCGCTGGTGCTGGCCGGCTTTTCCTGGAATGCTGCGCCGCAGGCGGCGCAGGCGGCATTGAGCGCACCATCCAGTGGGGTGCTGTTGACGAGCTTTTCGCCGGCGGCGAACAGCCATACTGCGCCGACATCGAGTTCGGTCGTGCTGACGTACAGCGCCGCGATCGATGCAGCGACGGTGAACTCCAGTACCGTGGCGGTGCATGGCGGGATGAGCGGCCTGGTGGCGGATGCGCACAGCGTCGCCGGCAGCGAAGTAACGGTGGCGCCGAGCCGGGGTTTCTTCCCGGGGGAGCCGGTGAACGTCATCGCTACCGCGAATGTGCAGGATTCCGGCGGCAATGCATCGACTGCCAAATCGTGGCAATTTATCGCGGCGGCCAGCAACAGGGGCGGCGGCAAGCTCATGGATAAAAGCATGACCCTCGCCGCTTCGAACAGCGTGGCATGGGGTGATTACGACGCAGACGGCGACCTGGACCTGGCGATCGGCGGGTTGTCCGGCCAGTCGACCCGAATCTATCAGAACGCCAGCGGATCCGGCTTGAGCCAGGCCGTCACATTGGACAATCCCGGCGCGACCTACGATGTGGAATGGGCCGACTTCGACAACGACGGTGACCTGGACCTGGCCATGGCGAACGGCACCGGTGCGAGCTATGTGGCGCTCAACAACGGTGCGGGAGGCTTTCAGACCGTAACCTCCACTCTCGGCGTCGCCACCGCGCGCGTGCAGTCGATAGCGGTTGCCGACTTCAACAAAGACGGTTTCCTGGACGTGGCCGCCGGAGTGGAGCGTTTTCGGACCGACTTCGTCTTTTTGAATCAGAAAGACGGCACGTTCGGCTCCGGCACTCCGTTGGGACCGGACGCGGGCAATGACAAGTACTCCAATGTGGGGGAAATCGTCGCCGGCGACTTCAACGGCGACGGAGCACCGGATATCGTGGCGTCGTACACCCAATCGAAGACCGTGGTGCTGTATTTGAACGACGGCAGCGGTGCGTTCGGCAGCGGTTCGACGATTACGGAGACTTCGGGAACGGTGGCCGGCATGACCTCCGGCGACTTCGACAACGACGGCGATCTCGACATCTACATCGCAGCGATGGGAGACTGCCGAGCGTATCTCAACGATGGATCGGGAGTCTTTACTCAGGGCACTGTATTCGCGTGCACCAACCCCGCCGGCGGCGTGAGCGCCGGTGACATGGACGGCGACGGCGACCTGGACGTCATGATTGCATCCGGCTCGGGACAGTTCAGCCGTGTCTATCTGAACAACGGCGCCGCCGTGTTTTCTTCCGGCGGTACGCATTTGAGCACCGGGACGGACAATACGCGCGCGGTGGCGTGGGGCGACTACGACGGTGACGGCGACCTGGACCTGGCTCAGACGATGAGCGGCGAAAACAGCCGGCTTTACGTCAACCTTTCGCGGGACGCGACGCTGCGCGATCTGAACGTCACTCCGGGGAATCTGACTACGTCGTTCCTCTCCACGACGTTGAACTACACGGCGGAAGTGCCGTCGAATGCGTCGAGTGTCACCGTGGACGCGACGACGCGACATGTCTCTGCGACAGTGGCGTATGCGTCCTCGGCAGGGACATGCACGCCGGACGACGAGTCGCCGGCGAGCTGCCCGATCTCGTCGCCGGGCGTGACGGTGATCACGGTGACCGTGACGCCGGAAGATTTCACCGGACCGAAGAAAGTGCACACGATCGCCATCGTGCTGGTCGAGCCGAAGGATGCGTCCTTGAAAGCGTTGACGATTGCGCCGGGCGAGCTGTCGCCGACGTTCGTGTCGACGACCAAGGCGTATGCGGCGGAAGTGCCGGAAGGGACGCCGAG
>JBIIIA010000292.1:0-4590 GCA_044235195.1 Thermoflexales bacterium | reverse complement strand
AGCGAACTCGCGCGCGCCACGGCCATCTGCGGATCGCGCAGCAGGCCAGCACGATCGGCCAGCACGAAAAGCTGCGCCAGGTGCTGCATCGAGCGCGCCGTCTCCTGGCCGCCCACCATGCGGAAATTTTCTTGATGCCCGTTCAGCCACGCCAGGAACGTGATGCCGGTCTTGTAGTAATACGTCGGCGTTTGGAAGATGTGCCGCGAAAGCGCCACGGTCGGATCGAAATATTCGTGGTACGCCAGCAGATCGCCGGCGTCGAGCGCGTGAAAAGCCGCGGCAGCCGCCGGCGCGATGGCGTCGAAGATGCCGAGCAGCGCGTCGCTGTATCCCTGCTCGTCGCCGAGGATCAGCGTCGGGTAGTTGAAGTCGTCGCCGGTGTACATCCGCACGCCGGCCGGCAGCCGACGCCGCATGGCGATTTCCCGCTTGTCGTCGAGCAGCGAAATCTTGATACCGTCGATCTTCGCCGCGTGCGCGTGCAAAATCGCGAGGCACGATTCAGTCGCCGCATCGAGGTCACGCGTTCCCCAGTAGCCGGCCAGCTGCGGATCGAACATGTCGCCCAGCCAATGCACGATGACCGGGCGCCGCACCTGCGAAAGGATGCGCTCGTACACGCGTGCGTAGTCGTCCGGCCCCTTCGCACACGCCGCCAGCGCGCGGCTCGCCATCAGGATCACGCGCCCGCCCAGACCTTCGACGTAGCCGACCTGCTCTTCGTACGCCGCGATCACTTCGTCGATGCTGCGATCCGGCCGCGGCGACAGATGATCGGTGCCCGCGCCGGACGCCACGGTTCCGCCGTGCGCGGCCGCCTCAGCGATCGAACGACGAATCAACTCCTGCGCCATCGGCCAGTCCAGCCCCATGCCGCGCTGCGATGTGTCCATCGCCTCGGCCACGGCGAACCCGTGCGACCACAAGTGCCGCCGATACGCCATCGTCGTCTCCCAGTCGACGCTCGTCGGGCTCGCCGCTGTCACGTGCGCGGCAGCGAAGGCGATGCGACTATGGAACGGCACTGTATGCCGCGGGAATTTTTTCGGTTCGCCGAGCGTGTACGCCGTGCGCGAACCATCGTCTGCGAGAGGAAGTTCGATCGTGATCGTCATGATTTATTGAGGCGGGCGCAGCCAATGCACGCCGCGCGGCCGATACGAAAGGCGATCGGCCATGCCGAGCGCATCTGCGGCGATGTACAGGATCGCCATCCACATTTCGGTGCCCTGCAGCCCGGGCTCGTCCTCGGGCGCAAAGCCGAAGCCGGCGCCGGCGTGCCAGCGCGTCGGAATCAGCTCGACCTGCCGTTCGATCAGCCGCAGCGCCTCGGCGCGCCGATGCTCCGTCTGCTGCATGCACAGCCACAGCGGGTGCACCACGTCGAGCACGTTGCACGCATTCACGTTGCGCGTCTCGAAGCCGCCGTTCAACCGCACGTGCGCCAGGATCGTGTCCACTGCCGCCTCCACGTTGGGCACCGGCAGGCCGAAGTGCGCATACGTGCCGCGCGTCAATCGATAGAACCCGTTGACCGGCTGCAGCCAGCCCTGCTCGGCGGTGCTCTCGCCCCACAAACCGGTGTGCGGCGTGTTGTGCGCGCGCAGCCAGTCGAACAGCGGCGCGATCGGGCCATCGAGCCCGAAGCGCGCGCGGTTCATCCACAGCGCCGTGCCGAACGCATCGACCCACGCGCCAGCGCCCCACGCGCGCGTCTTCCACGGCAGCGCCGCCAGCAAGCGATGCAGCTCCTCGATCGGCATCTCCTGCACCACGCGAATCGGCCGCCGGAAATGCGCGCCGAGCGCTTCGAGCGCGTAGCCGATCGACAAAATCTGATACGCCGTGTTGCCGTCGCCGAGCGCCGCCAACGGCGCGTCCGGCGCGTTCGGCTGCCATGGATCGAGCGGCATGCCGGTCGCTTCATCCTGTGCGTTCTGCAGCAGGCGCACCCATTCCTCGCGCAGCTGCAGCGCCGGCACTTCACCGAACATCGCCGCGATCTCGATCGCGTCGCAATTCGGGCGAAAAATTCGCGCAGGGGCACCGGGCGCATTTCGATAGCGCGCTTGCCCATCCACTTCCGATTCGCTGCGCCGCAGCACCGCGCGCCAGTCGCGCGCAGCGACCTCCGCGAAGCGCTGCACGCTTTCCTCGGCGGCCCGCACCGGCTTGCCGGACCGTCGATCGCGCAGCACGCGCGCCGGGTTCCCGCCGACGACGGCGTAGTCGGGCACGTCGCGCGTAACCACCGCGCCAGCCGCGATGATGCAATGGCTGCCGATGCGCACGCCGTCCAGCACCGTCGCGCCCGAGCCGATCCACACGTCGTCGCCGATCTCGATGCCCTTCGCCGACACGCCCTGCTGATAGATCGGCCGCGTCACATCTTCGTGGTTGTGATTGAAGCCGAGCACCGACGCATGCGCACCGATGCGCACGCCATCGCCCACGCGCACTTTGCCGCGCACCACCGTGTACGGGTTCACCGTGCTGTGGCTGCCGATCGTCACCGTGTCGGTGACGTACGCGTAGCCGGCGATGTACGAGTAGTCACCGATGTGCACGGCGTTCGGCACGAAACCGGCCAGCGGCGACACGAAGCAATGTTCACCGAACGTCGCCTTGCCGTCGGCGGCCAGCGATGCCTGCAGCGCGAGCTGTTCTGTTTTCTGCGCGTCGTCGGCTTCCCGCCAGAACAACCACGGGCAGAAATCGAAGCGTGTGTCGTGTGGATTAATCATGCTTTCCCTTGAATGCTGCATCTGCCGGCGCGTCGTGGCCGGCGTAAATCCTGTGCGCCGTCCAGTCGGCCGGCGGGTCGGCCCAGAACGCATGCGTCGGCGGCAGACCGAGCGGCAGCAGGCCGGCCGCGCACAAGTACACGCTGCCCGTCGAGATGTACGTCTCACCGAGGCCCGGCTGATGGCCGGCGAATCCGACCGTCAGCCAGCCATGTTCGTCGAAAGTGCCGGGCGCCTCGATCATGCGACGAATCACCGCTGTCATCGCGCAGCGCACCTGCGCCGGCGTCACCGGCTCGGGTTCGCGCGGCAGGTCGTCGAGCAGCGCCGACTGCGCCAACGCGTGCAGCGCACCGAAGCGATATGCCAGCGAACGGCCGAGCGGCGGGATCGTCCCCTCCGGCGAAATCATGCGCTCCTGCACCGCAGCGTAGCGCCGCGCGCGCGCCGCCACCGCCGGCCGCAGCCGCGCCCACTCCGGCTCCTCGTCGCCGAGCGCGTGCAGCACGTCGACCAGCATCGGCTGAATGACGAACGAGTTGTAGTAGTCCCAGTGGAACTCCGGCCCGTCGGCATACGCGCCATCGCCGACGTACCACTGCATGTGCTGCCGCAGCGCGTAATCGACGCGCATGCGGTCCCAGCGGCCGCCGCAGCGCATCAGCGCCGCTTCGATCGTGGCGCTGAACAGCAGCCAGTTGTTGAAGTGCGGCAGCAGATCACCGGCCGTGCGCAGCGCACGCACGAGGTTGCCCTGCACACGCCCCGGCAGCGCATCCCACAGCGCATGCGGCGCGCGCAGCACCGCCTGCGCCAGGAACGCCGCATCGACCAGCGGCTGCCGGCCGACCGCGCCGAAGTTCATGAAATCCGGCGACGTCGGATCGGTCGCCGCATCGATCGCCTCAGCCGCCGCCGCGGCATAGCGCGCGCGCAACGCCTCTTCTTCGAAAGAAGCGCCGCGCATTTCCAGCCACGGTGCGATGCCGCACAACAGACGACCGAGCGCCTCCAAGTGCGTGAACTTCGCGCGGTCGGCCGCATGTCCCGGACGCGCTTCGACCGGCATGCGCGCCTTCAGCTCCCGAGCGACGAGCGCGTCCAGCACCGGACGCGCCAGCCGATCGAGCACGGAAACCCAATAGCGTCGATCATCCATCGATGGTCTCCCGCGAGCTATTCCTTTACGGCGCCGATCATCACGCCCTTCACGAAGTAGCGCTGCAGGAACGGATACACGAACAGCACCGGAACCGTCGCCACGATGATCGTTGCGTACTTGATCGTCTCGCCGATCGGCTCCAGGTCGCCGCCCATCGTGCCCGTCGTCATGTCACCGGTCTGGTTGGCGATCAGAATTTCGCGCAGGATGAGCTGCAGCGGATACAACGAACGCTCACGCAGATAAATGAGTGCGCTGAAGTACGCATTCCAGTGGCCGACGATGTAGAACAACGTGATCACCGCGATTGCCGGCAGCGAGAGCGGAATCACGATGCGGAACAGGATCGTGAAATCGTTCGCACCGTCGATGCGAGCCGCCTCTTCGAGCGACACAGGAATCGCCTCGAACGACGTGCGCAGCACGAGCAGATTCCACGTGCTGATCGCGCCGGGGATCAGCAGCGCCCACGGCGTGTCGACCCAGTCCAGCGTGCGCGCCACCAGCAGGTACGTCGGGATCAGGCCGCCGCTGAAAAACAGCGTGAACACGATCAGCAGCGAAATCGGCCGCCGCCACATGACATTCGAACGCGACAGGCCGTACGCGCCGAGGCACGTCATCACGAGGTTGATCGCCGTGCCCGCCACAACGTAAAAGATCGTATTGCGATAGCCGGTG
>JBIIIA010000291.1:0-4596 GCA_044235195.1 Thermoflexales bacterium | reverse complement strand
GCAGGATGCCGCCGCCGCGGCCGAGGTCGCTCGGCGCCTGCGTCAGGAATTCGAGGCTCAGGCGCGGCACGCCCTGGATCAGCACGCTGCCGACGATGGCGCCGAGCGCGGCGAGGGTGAGCAGCGCTGCTGCCCAGATCAAGCCGAACACGATGGACTGCGTAGTGCGTGCGTTCATGCGCGTTTGTCCGATCGTCGCGCGCCGCCGCGGCGCACGACGGCGTTGGTGATGCTGTTGAGGCCCATGATCAGAAGAAAGAGCACGGCGCCGGTGGCGAACAGCGCTTCGCGATGCGCGCCGCCGGCGTAGGCCATCTCGAGGCCGATGTTCGAAGTGAGCGTGGTGGCGGCGTCGAGGAACGACGTCGGAATGCGCAGCGCGTTGCCGATCATCATGATGACGGCCATCGTTTCACCGAGCGCGCGGCCCATCGCCAGGATGATCGACGCGACGATGCCGGAGCGCGCGGCGGGCAGCACCACGCCGATGAGCATCTGCCAGCGCGTGGCGCCCAGTGCGAGTGCGCCCTGCCGCAGCGCAGGCGGCACCGCGCGCACGGCGTCTTCGCTGATCGAAATCACCGTCGGCAGGATCATGATGCCGAGGATCAGCGAGCCGGTCAGCACGCTCAGGCCGGGGCCGCCGAACAGCGTGCGCACGACGGGTGCGAGCGTCGTCAGGCCGACGAAGCCGTAGATCACCGACGGGATGCCGGCCAGCAGCTGCACGGCCGGCCGCATCACCGCCACGACCGAGGGCGGCGCCAGGTCCGTCATGAAGATGGTGACCGCGATGCCCAGCGGCACGCCCACGATCAGCGCGCCGATGGTCAGCCAGATCGAGCCGATCACCATCGACAGGATGCCGAAGGAAGGCGGCTTGGCCGTCGGCTCCCACACGGCGTTGAACAGGAAATCGGGAATACCGACCTCGGCGATCAGCGGCAGGCCGGCCTGGAAGATGAAGATCGTGATCACCCCGAGGCTGATCACCGCCGACCAGGCACATACGGCCAGCAGGAGGTGGATGACGCGTTCTCTGCGTGTGTCGTTCATGGTTGTGTCTGTTTCGCCTTGACGAGGCCGAGTCGTTCGAGCTCGGCCTGGCCGCCGTCGCTCATGACGTAATCGACGAACGCCTGCGCCTCGGCGTCGAGCGTCGTGCCTTTCGGCCACACGAAGAGAAAGCGGCGCACGAACGTGTAGCGCCCGGCGAGCACGGCGTCGTGCGTGGCCTCGACGCCGTCGACGGCGATCGCATGCACGCTGGCATCGACGATGCCGAGCGAAATGTAGCCGATGGCGTTGGCGTCTTCGGCGACGACCTGGCGGATGGCGCCGTTCGATCCCTGACGAAGCGCGCCGTCGGTGACGCGCACGTCTTTGCCGAGCACCAGCTCTTCGAATGCCGAATACGTTCCGGAGCCTGCTTCGCGCGCCACCAGTGTGATCGGCGCGTCGACGCCGCCGACCTCCGACCAGCGCTTGATCTTTCCGGCGAAGATGGCGCGCACCTCAGCCAGGGTGAGGTTTCGGACCGGATTCTGCGGATGCACGATCACGGCGAGGGCGTCGCGGGCGATCACCAGTTCGTCGAGCGTTTCCGCTTCTTCCGGCTTCAGCTCGCGCGACGACATGCCGATGTCTGCGACGCCCTTGATGGCGGCCTGGATGCCGGCGGACGAGCCGAGCGACTGCACATCGATGTGCGCGCCGGCGTGCTCGTCGCGATACATTTCGCCGAGGTGCTCGACGAACGGGCTGACGGACGTCGAGCCGGAAATGTTGACGCCGACGCTGCGTTGCGGGCTGCAGGCTGTGGTCAGCAATGCGGCCCCGGCGATCACCAGGGCGCGCCAGTGTTTTCTATTCATGTCTCCGGCCGGAGACTGTATTAAGAAAATGTTAACTAATGATTAACTGCGGGGCGAGCTCCATGCCCGGCAGGTAGCGCACGGCGCGCAGGCCGACGCCGCGCGCGGCTTCGACGTTCTCGACGAAGTCGTCGATGAACAGCGCGCGCGACGCGTCGCGGATGCCGAGGCGCTCGAGCGTGCGTTCGTAGATGGCTGCGTCCGGCTTGCGCACGCCCTCTTCCCACGAATACGTGACGCAGGTGAAGCCGCTCATGTCGATGCGGCGGCGGTCGCGCAGGCTCATGTCGCGCCAGGCGTTGCTGAGGATCGCCGTCGGCATGCGCTGCTGCAGGGCGGCGATGTCGGTGATCCAGCGCTCGTTGACGACGTCGCCGGCCCAGAAGTCCTGCTCGACCTGCGCGCGCTGTGCGTCGTCCAGCCCGAAGCGCTCGGCCACGCTGCGCCAGACATCGTCGGCGTCGGCGCGCCCGACGAACGCTTCACGCGACGCCTCGCTGCCGAAGACGGCGTCCGAGAGACCCCAGTCGGGCAGGCCGAGCAGGCGCTCCCAGCGCCGGCGCGGCTCGAGGTCGTGCGTCTGCACCAGCACGCCGCCGATGTCGAAAATCACTGCATCGATAGTCGTTGTCATGGTCCTATTCTGCGTCATGGCAGACGGCAGACGGCAGACGGCAGACGGCCGTCAGCGGTCTGTCGTCCGTCGTCTCCGTTCCGCCGTCGCCGCTTCATCGAGTTCGAAATCCTGCGGCAGGCGCAGGATGCGCGCCGGGTCGCCGATGAAGCGCACGACGACGCCGTATTCGCGCGCTGCGGCGTCGATGCTGACGTAGCCTTCGACCACGTCGCGCAGCACGGCCTGCGGATCGCGTGCGAACGGGTCGCCCCAGCCGGCGCCGCCGGGCAGGGCAAGCCGCACGCGCGCCTGCGGCGCGAAGCGCACGACGGTCTTGGGCGGCTGCGGGCTGCCGTCCGCTTCGAACATGCCGGGCGCGCCGGGGCGGCCGCCGTCGAAGCCCTGCGCGGCGAACTGCGTGCGGTCGACCATGGCCGACACGGTCCACGGGCGGCCGCTGCCGTTGCTCTGGATCGTGTCCTGGCCGAGCCCGCCGCGTGTGCGGCCGGCGCCGCCGGAATCGGTGCGCAGGCGGCGTTCGTGCTGCACGAGCGGCGTGAGCGTTTCGATGACTTCGGCCGGCACGCCGCCGACGCCGCTGGGGAAACCGGTGGTGCTCAGGCCGTCTTTCGTCAGGCGCGCGCCGGAGCCGCCGAGCATGAACGTGGTGAGGTTGAACGGGCGCTCGTCGGGGCCGCGGCCGCGCCAGACGCACATCCACGCCGGGTCGGCGCCGCCGGCCAGCAGTCGGCCGGGCAGCACGTCGGCGAGCGCGCCGAAGATCAGGCCGGGCAGGAAATGTCCGACGAGATGGCGCGAGGCCACGGCGGCCGGTTCGACGCAGTTCAGGATCGAACCGCGTGGCGCGTCCACGTGCACCGGCAGGAACGAGCCGTGGTTGTGCGGCACGTCGGGGCACACGGCTGCCTTCATGGCGAACGACGCGTAGCCGCGCGTGTAGTTCAGCACGACGTTGATGCCGCGCCCGCTCTGCGGCGACGAGCCGGCGAAGTCGATGAACATTTCATCGCCGCGAATTTCCACGGCCACGCACAGCCGCAGCGGCTCCTCGAAGCCGTCGCTCCAGACCTCGTGCGTCCAGCGGCCGCCGGGCAGGGCGCGAATCGCCTCGCGCATGGCGCGCTCCGAGCGCGCGATGATTTCGTCGGCCAGCGCTTCGATGTCCGGCAGCCGGAATTCGTCCAGCATCGCCAGCAGGCTGCGCGCGCCGACGGCGTTGCAGGTGGCCTGCGCATACAGGTCGCCGACGGTTTCGTCCGGCGTGCGCACGTTGGCGCGGATGATCTTGAACAGCTCGCGGTTCGGCTCGCCGGCGTCGAACAGCTTCGTGACCGGCACGCGCAGCCCTTCTTCGTAGACCTCGGTGGCTTCCGCGGAGAGGACGTGTCCGCCGATGTCGGCCGAGTGACAGCAGTTGGCGAAGTAGGCGACGATGGCGCCGTCGCGGAAGACCGGCGTCAGCACAGTGAAGTCGTTGATCTGCCCGGCGGTCAGCCACGGGTCGTTGGTGACGAGCACGTCGCCGGGCTGCAGCGTTTCCGGGGGATACACCTGCAGCAGCGCCGGGACGCCGGTGGCCATCGGGTTGATGTGGCCGGGCGTGCCGGTGTCCGACTGGGCGATCATGCGGCCGCGGCGGTCGAAGATGCCGCAGGCCAGGTCCAGCGACTCGCGCACGATGGTGCTGAAGGCGGTGCGGATCAGCGCCGACTGTTGTTCGTTGGCGACCGACAGCAGGCGGTTCCACAGCACTTCGATGTGCACCGGGGACAGGGAAGGGGAAGGCACGGGCGTATTCGGGCTCATGGCAGAGTCACGCGCAGGTTCCACTGGGCGTCGATTTCGCAGCGCGCGCCGGGGACGACGATGACGGTGGATTCGCGCTCCTCGACGATGGCCGGTCCGTCGAAGTGTGCGCCGGGCGCGAGACGGTAGCGATCATAGACCGGGGTGCGCGCGTAGCCGCCGAGTTCAGGGAAGTACGCGTCGCGGTGCGTGCGAACGGCGAGGGCGGCGTCGCCGGTCGCATCGCCTTCGAAGCGCAGCGCCAGGCGTGGATCGGGGCCGGACGACGTGACGCGCCAG
>JBIIIA010000290.1:0-4614 GCA_044235195.1 Thermoflexales bacterium | reverse complement strand
GCATGTTTTCGGTCGCGGCGAGCGCCACGGCCGTGCCGCTCTGCTTCGCCGCCGGCGCCGCGTGGGGCGGCCGGCGCGCTGGGCTGCTCGCCGCACTCGCCTTCGCCTGGCTGCCGCTCGCGGTCTACTACGGCGCCGTCACGCGCATGTACGCGCTCGCCCCGTCGTTCATCGCCCTGGCGATCTGGGGCGCGCACCGCATCGACCGCCGCGCCGGCGCGCTCGCGCTCGCCGTCGGCGCCGCCGGCGCAATGTACACGCTCTATCACTCCGTCTGGGCGCTGGCGGCGCTGGGAGTGATAGTGATAGTGAAGAGTGATAGTGATAGTGATAGTAGAAATCACTATCACTCTCCACTATCACTATCACTATCACTACTCCTCTCCCTCGCCGCCTACCTGCCGTGGCTGCTGTACGGCGTGCCGAAGCTGTTCGGGCGCGCGGTCGCCGAGAGCGCCACGAACACCAACCAGCAGTACGGCGTCGGCTATTTTCTGTCGCTGGGAATTCGCGATCTGCTGATGACGCAGCCGGCCGGCGACGCAGCGCTGGCGGCGTTCGCGGCGCTGTTCGTCGCCGGCCTCGTCGCAGCGGCGCGTGCACGACATCCGCTCGCGCCGTTCGCGCTGGCGGCCGCCATGATCGCCTGCACGCTGCTCGGCGTGTCCATCGCCGCACGGCAGTGGGCGTTCAACGCGCGCATGCTGATCGGCGCGGCGCCGGCGCTGGCGCTGCTGATCGGCGTCTCGCTCGACGCACTCGCGCGCAGCCGCCCCGGGCGCGTCGTCGCCGCGGCGCTGCTGGTCGCACTCGCCGCGCTCTATTTCCCCATCAGCACGCGCTTCGTCTACGAAAAGTCGCTCGAGGTGTTCGATCCGTACAGCACCACGACGTACCGCGAAAACATCGCCCCGCACGCGCAGCCCGGCGACGCGGTGATCTTCAACGTGCTCAGCCCGGCCGGCTTCTACGCCTCGCAGCGCGCGCCGCACGATCCGACGTGGACGTACGCGCTCACCTGGGATCCTGTGCGCGAACCGCCCGCCGACTGGCAGGCGCGCATCCGCACCGCGGCGCAGACGCACGATCGGCTGTGGCTGGTGCTGTACCGTGGCCTGGCGCAGAACAGCAACAACGGCGACCTGCGCGGCTGGCTCGATTCGAATTTTTACCCCGCCCGCTCACAGTGGGGCGACGAAGAAGTGTTCTACGGCCTCTACGGCGTCGCCGACGACGCCGCGCTGCAGCCCGGCCCGGCGGCCCAGTGGCCGGGCATCACGCTCGAGCGCAGCGCCGCCTCGGCGCAGGTGCGGCCGAGCGGCATAGCCGCGATCAAACTGACGTGGCGCGTCGCCGCGCCCGTCACGCGCAATTACAAAGTCTTCGTGCACGTCATGAAGCCCGACGGCTTCGTCATCGGCCAGCACGACGCCGCGCCGCTCAACGATCTGCGCCCGTTCCCCAGCCTGCCGGTCGACCAGCGCATCGAAGACCGCCACGGCGTCGCGCTGCCGGCCGACGCCGCCGGGCCGCTGCGCATCGTCGTCGGGCTGTACGACCCGGACACCGGCGAGCGCCTGCGCACGCTCGACGGCCGCGACGCCGTCGAGATTTCTCACTCGCTCACGTTGCGCGCCAAGTCCGTGCGCAGCGACTCCGGCCAGCGCATGGGCATGCCGGTGTCCAGCCGCGCGCACACGCACAGCGCGCTGGCGCGCGCCAATTGAACGCCGTCGCGCGCGCGCGCGATCGTGAAGTGCCGCATGCCGGTGGCACGCTTCACCTCCGACAGCCACGCGGACACGATCAGCTCGTCGTCCAGGCGCGCCGGCTGCAGATAGTCGACGCTCATCGTGCGGTAGAAGATCGCGAAGCCCTCGTCGATCATGCGCGTGATCGGCCAGCCGAACTGCGCGCTGGCCGCCCATCCGCAATCGCTCAGGTAATCCAGATAGACCGGGTTGTTGACGACCTTCTCGCTGTCGAGATGCTGAAAGCGCACGCGGCGCGGCATGGTGAACGGCTCGATCGGCAGCGGCGGCTGCTGCAGCGACTGCGGCTTCGCCGCCGCCTGATCGACGCGCTCCGGCGCGAACGCCGCGAGCATCTCGGGCGTCAGCGCCATCGGCGTCAGCGTCGATTTGCGCACCAGCACCCAGTCGGCCTGCCCCTTGCAGACGAGCGCATCGGTCTTCGGATTGCGAATTTCGTACTGCCGCCGCGCCGTGACGCGGCGCGCGTCGCTGATCCACGTGCGCACTTCGAGCACGTCGCCGTAGACCGCCTGCTGCAGGAACTCGAGGTGCAGCGCGCGCACGACGAACAGGCAGTCGTTGCGCGCATACCAGTCGAAGTCGAAGCCGGCCGCCGCCGACGCCTCGAACGCCGCTTCCTGCATGTAGCGCGCGTAGTTGGCGTTGTTGACGTGGCCGTAGGCGTCGATCTCGTGATAGCGAACCTTGAGGGAGTGAACGTGTGTGGCGGGCATGCGTCACGCGTGGCTCTGCCGCACGATTTCGGCGATCTGCCCGTAGTGGCTTTCCTCGTGGAAGATGCCGAGCACGAAGCGCGCCACGGCGTTGATCGTCGGCCCGCCCGGCCACGGTTCGTACGTGATCGTCAGGTCGGGCGAATCCGGCCACATGTCGAGCGACGCCAGGCGCATGCGGCGGCTTTCGGCCAGCCGCTGCCGGCACTGCGCGATCGTGGTGACGCTCTCCCACGCCGTCTCGTAGCGCGAGCGACCGTGGTTGGCCACGCCGCGCGCCATCTCGGCGCCGAGGAAAGCCGACTCCTCCGACGACGCGGTCACGTGCACGATGACGTGGCCGAGCGTCCACGCGATGCCCTTGTCGGCATCGCTCGCGGCGTACGTGTCGTTCGCCGCCGGGTCGACCGGCTGAAACACCACGTCGGCGTCGGTGCAGCCTTCGATCGTCTTCAGGATCGTGTCGACGCTCTCGTCGGTCAGTGCGCGCAGATCGGCGACGGTGAGTCCGGCGGTCAGTTCGTTCAGGGTCTTCGTCTTATTGCGGACAGATGCAAAGTCGAGCATGGGGCGTATTCTAGATTTCCATCTAGACTCCCGGCATGAAAATCACATCGGTCAAGACCGCCGCCACCGTCGGCCACGGCATGCACCTGTGGGTGCGCGTGACGACCGACGCCGGCATCACCGGCACCGGCGAGTGCGTGCACGGCGGCACGCAGGCGATCGCCATCCTGCAGTATCTGGAACAAAAGCTGATCGGCCGCGACCCGTTCGCCATCGACGCCATCTTCGAGGACATGCGCCGCAGCCACGTGTTCGACGGCGGCACCGGCGGCGCGCTGATCACGGCGCTGACCGGCCTCGAAATCGCGCTGTGGGACTTGAAGGGCAAGGCGCTCAAGACGCCGGTCTACGAACTGCTGGGCGGCAAGTTCCGCAACAAGATCTGGATGTACTGCGACTGCGAAGTCGACCCGGGCATGGACTTCGACGAAATTCGCCAGGTCGTCGACGGCGTGCTGGAGAAGGGCTTCACCGCGCTGAAGATCGACGTCGACATCGGTGCGTATTCGGACAAAGGCGCGCCGCTCGACATGTCCGAGCGCGTGATGCAGCTGAGCGACGGCGCGTTCGTCAAGGACCGCTTCAACTACACCGCCATGCAGCGCGAGCACGAGCGCATGATCCAGCTCGTGGACATGGTCACGCGCGCCGCCGGCAAGGACGCCGCCGTGGCCGTCGACGTGCACACGCGCCTCGACGTGCCGAGCGCCATCCGCCTGGTGCAGGACCTGGCGCCGTATCACCTGATGTGGATCGAGGAGCCGGTTCCGCCGGAGAACATCGACGCCATGCGCGAGGTGAAGTCGCGCTCGCGCGTGCCGATCTGCGCCGGCGAGAACATCTACCTGCGCCACGGCTTCCGCGACCTGATCGAGAAGCAGGCGGTCGACATCGTCATGCCCGACCTGCCGAAGTGCGGCGGCCTGAGCGACGGCCGCAAGATCGCCAACCTCGCCGAGATGTACTACATCCCGTTCGCCCCGCACAACGTGTCGTCGCCCATCGGCACGCTGGCCTCGGCGCACGCCTGCGCCAGCGTGCCGAATTTCCTCGTGCTCGAATGGCACTGGAACGAACGCCCATACTGGACCACGATCATCAAGGAAAAGACCGACATCATCCGCAACGGATACATCGAGCTGAGCGACCGGCCGGGCATCGGCGTCGAGCTCGACGAGGAAGTGGCGCAGCAGTACCAGTGGCCGGGGACGACGTGGTTTTAGGAAGAAGACGGCGGACGGCAGACGGCGGACGGCCAGATCTACAGATCTCCGCACTCGATTTCTGAAATTCCGTAGCCCATTGTCCCTATAGTCCTTCCGGAAGAGCAATTTTTCGGGAGGATGGGGATGAGCAAATACAAGCGTATGCTGTGTCTGGCGAGCTCACGCAAGCGTGGAGGCTGCTGCGTGGCCGGGATCGTGGCGGAGCCGCAGGGCCGGCGCTACTGGCTGCGGCCGGTGGGGGCGTATGCGACGGGCCTCAGCGACATCGACTGCTGGATCGGCACGGTCGGGCGCAGCGTGCAGCCGCTCGACGTGGTGCGCGTGCCGGTGACG
>JBIIIA010000289.1:0-4622 GCA_044235195.1 Thermoflexales bacterium | reverse complement strand
GGCGCATCTTCTGCCAGAACGACGACGCGTCGATCAGCTGCACGCGGCCGCGGCGCGCTTCGGATTTGCGGTTGGTCAGGATCCACACGTAGGTGGCGATGCCGGTGTTGTAGAACATGTCGGTCGGCAGCGCGACGATGGCCTCGAGCAGGTCGTGCTCCAGCACGTAGCGGCGAATTTCGCTTTCGCCGGAGCCGGCCCCGCCGGTGAAGAGCGGCGAGCCGTTGAGCACGATGCCGATGCGGCTGCCGCCCTCGGCGACCGGGCGCATCTTCGACAGCAGGTGCAGCAGGAAGAGCAGCGAGCCGTCGCTGACGCGTGGCAGGCCCGGGCCGAAGCGGCCGGCGTAGCCGCGCTCGTCGGCTTCGCGGCGCACTTCGCGCTCGATCTTCTTCCACTCCACGCCGAACGGCGGATTCGACAGCATGTAGTCGAAGCGGTTGGCGGGCAGCCCGTCGGCCGAGAGCGTGTTGCCGAAGACGATGTTGCGCGCGTCCTGTCCCTTGATCAGCATGTCGGCCTTGCAAATCGCATAGGACTCGGGGTTCAGCTCCTGACCGTACATCGTCAGGCGCGCGGCGTGGTTCATCGCGGCGAGATGTTCGCCGGCCACGCTGAGCATGCCGCCGGTGCCGGCGGTCGGGTCGTAGATTTCGCGCACCACCGCGCCCTGCGCCAGCGCGGCGTCGTCCTCGAGAAAGACGAGGTTGACCATCAGGCGAATCACCTCGCGCGGCGTGAAGTGTTCGCCGGCGGTCTCGTTCGAAAGCTCGGCGAAGCGCCGGATGAGCTCTTCGAACACCGCGCCCATCTCGGCGTTCGACACTGTGTTCGGGTGCAGGTCGACCGCGGCGAATTTCTCGGCGACGAGGTAGAGCAGGTTGGCCTTGGCGAGGCGATCGATCTGCACGTGAAATTCGAAGCGGTCGAAGATGTCGCGCACGTCGGGCGAAAACGCGAGAAGGTAGCTGCGCAGATTTTCGGCGGCGTGGTTCGGATCGCCGAGCAGCCGGCGCATGTCGAGCGGCGACGTGTTGTAGAACGACAAGCCGGTCGCACGGCGCAGCAGCACGTCGTTGCCCGGCGACTTGCGCTGCACGTCGAGCACGGCCGACTTCGACTTTTCGAGCACGCAGTCCAGCCGGCGCAGAACGGTGAACGGCAGGATGACCTTGCCGTATTCGGATTGTTTGTAGTCGCCGCGCAGCAGGTCGGCGACGGACCAGATCAGAGCGGACAAGTTGGTTTCAGCCATGAAAGTTCGGCAATTATCACGCCTCACCCCCTGACCCGCAGGGGGGGCATTGGTTTCGCCTACGCCTCACCCCCTGCCCCCTCTCCCCCTCAATTTCGCTTCGGCTCTGATCGAGCAACGCTCTTGCCGGCGCGCGAAATTTCGGCGAAGAGGGGGAGCGTGGCGGCGATTTCCCCCTCTCCGCCGAGATTTCGCGCGCATATCGCTACTTTCTCGACAAAAACACAAGCGAAATCGAGGGGGAGAGGGGGTCAGGGGGTGAGGCGTAGGCGACGGTGAAATTTCGCCCCAAACGGCGCATGTCCCCACCGCAGGAGACGCGCGTTCCCCCGCATACAATCGCGCGCGGGGGCATGAACACACACACCGAGAATCGCTTCGAAGACGAGATCTGCGCGCACCTGGCGTCGCATGGATGGCTGTACGACGACGGCGACGCTGCGCGCTACGACAAGGCGCGCGCGTTGTTTCTGCCGGACGTGGAGGCGTGGGTGCGCGAGACGCAGCCGCAGGCGTGGGAGGCGCTGGTGAAGCGCCACGGCCCGCGCGCCGGCGAGGAGCTGGCGAACCGGCTGCGCCAGCAGATGGACGCGCAGGGCACGCTCGAAGTGCTGCGGCGCGGCGTCGAGATGCTCGGCCTGCGCACGCCGATCCGCTTGTGCGAGTTCAAGCCGGCGTTCGCCATCAACGAGGACATTCTGCGGCGCTGGCGGGCGGTGCGGCTGCGCGTGGTGCGCCAGCTGCGCTATTCGGTGCACGACGACAACCGCCTCGACCTGGCGCTGTTCGTCAACGGCGTGCCGGTCGCCACCGTCGAGCTGAAGACCGACTTCACGCAGAGCGTGACCGACGCCATCGACCAGTACCGCTTCGACCGGCCGGTGCGCGCGCGCGGCGGCGCGGTCGAGCCGCTGTTGTCGTTTCCCGGCGGCGCGCTGGTGCACTTCGCCGTCAGCAACCGCGAAGTGCACATGACCACGCGCCTGGACGGCGCGCAGACGCACTTCCTGCCGTTCAACCGCGGCGACGGCGGTGGAGCCGGCAATCCGCCGGACGAACGCGGCCATCGCACGGCGTATCTGTGGGAGGACATCTGGGCGCGCGAGAGCTGGCTCGAAATCCTCGGGCGCTTTCTGATCGCGCGCAAAAATGCCAGGCAGCAGATCGAGTCGATCGTGTTCCCGCGCTTTCATCAACTCGACGCCGTGCGCCGGCTGGAGGCGGCCGTGCGCGCCGATGGGCCGGGCGGGCGCTACCTGATTCAGCATTCGGCCGGATCCGGCAAGACCAACTCGATCGCGTGGACGGCGCATTTTCTGGCCGAGCTGCACGACGCGCAGGATCGCAAAATATTCGACAGCGTGATCGTCGTGTCCGACCGCACCGTCATCGACGCGCAGCTGCAGGAGGCGCTGTTCGGATTTCAGCGCCAGACCGGCGTGGTGGCGACCATCAGCGACCGCGAGGGGGCCAAGAGCGCGGCGCTGGCCGCGGCGCTCGACGGCACGAAGAAGATCGTGGTGTGCACGATCCAGACTTTCCCGTTCGCACTGGACGTGGTGCGCGAGCGCGCGGCGACGCAGGGCAAACGCTACGCCGTGATCGCCGACGAAGCGCACAGCTCGCAGACGGGCGAAGCGGCCGCCAAGCTGCGCGCGGTGCTGCGGCCGGAGGAGATCGGCGAACTCGAGGACGGCGGGGAAGTGGCCATGGAAGACCTGCTCGCGGCGCAGATGGCCGCGCGGGCCGACGAGCGCGGCGTGACGTTCGTGGCGTTCACCGCCACGCCGAAGAACAAGACGCTCGAGCTGTTCGGCACGCGGCCCGACCCGACGCGCCCGGCCGGCGCGGACAACCTGCCGGGCGCCTTCCACGTGTATTCGATGCGGCAGGCGATCGAAGAAGGCTTCATCCTCGACGTGCTGCGCAACTACACCGCGTACGAGCTGGCGTTCACGCTGGCGCATCGCGAGGCCGACGGCGAAGAACGCACCGTCGACCGCCGCACGGCCAGCCGGCGCATGCTGGGGTGGGTGAAGCTGCACCCGTACAACATCGCGCAGAAGGTGGCCATCGTGGTCGACCATTTCCGCGACCGCGTGGCGCCGCTGCTGAACGGACAGGCCAAGGCCATGGTGGTGCTGAGCAGCCGCGTCGAGGCGGTGCGCTGGAAGCTGGCCATCGACAAGTACATCGCGGAGAAAGGCTACGGCTACGGCACGCTGGCGGCGTTCTCCGGCGAAGTGCTCGATGCCGAGAGCGGCGCCGATCCGTTTCGCGAGACCAGCGCGGTGCTCAACCCGGGCCTGCGCGGGCGCGACATCCGCGAGGCGTTCAAGGGCGACGACTATCGGCTGCTCCTGGTGGCCAACAAATTTCAAACGGGCTTTGATCAGCCGCTGCTGTGCGGCATGTACATCGACAAGCGGCTGGGCGGCGTGCAGGCGGTGCAGACGCTGTCGCGGCTGAACCGCGCGCATCCCGGCAAGGACGAGACGTACGTGCTCGACTTCGTCAACGCGCCCGAGGATATTCTGGCGGCGTTCAAGCCGTATTACGAGACGGCGCGACTGGCCGACGTGAGCGATCCGAACCTCGTGTACAACTTGCGCGCCGAGCTCGATGGGGCGGGGCACTACGACGACGGCGACGTCGATCGCGCGGTGCGTGTGGCGCTGGACGACGGGGCGACGCAGGCCGAATTGTGGCGGGCGCTCGAGCCCGTGGTCGACCGGCTGTTGAAGCAGCATCGCGCAGCGACGGCGCGACGAGCCTCGTCGGACGCCGGTGCGGCGCAGCAGGCGCGCGAGGAATGCGAGGCGCTCGAATTATTCAAGGCGAAGATGGAGACGTATGTGCGCGTGTATACGTTCCTGTCGCAGTTCATCGACTACGGCAATCCGGCGATCGAGAAGCGCGCGATCTTTTATCGGCGGCTGCTGCCGCTGCTGGAATTCGGCCGCGAGCGCGAGAGCGTCGATCTGTCGAAGGTGACGCTGGACCGCTATCGGCTGAGCGCCGACGCACAGCGCAGCCTGAACCTGAACGACGGCAAAGCCGAGCCGATCGCACCGATCACCGCGGCTGGGAGCGCCCAGCTGCGCGAGCGCGAGCGCGTCTATTTGCGCGAGCTGATCGAGCAGCTCAACCTGCTCTTCGGCGCCGAGACGACCGAAGGCGATCAGTTGAACTACGTCAACCACGTGCTGAAGGGCAAGCTGCTCGAATCGGAGACGCTGCAGCAGCAGGCGGCGAACAACTCGAAGCAGCAGTTCGGCGGCTCGCCCGACCTCGACCGTGAGCTGGAGGAAGCCATCGTGGGCGCGCTGGCTGCGCACGAGGCGATGAGCATGCGCGCGCTCGAATC
>JBIIIA010000288.1:0-4624 GCA_044235195.1 Thermoflexales bacterium | reverse complement strand
CTTGGCCGCCTGGCGCGTCGACGTGATCTTGTCCTGGTACTCCATCGAGCCGGAGCGGTCGATGATGAGCACGGAGTCGTCGGCCGTGCGCGGCTCGTAGCGCACCGCGCCGGCTTCGGTCACCGTGAGCGCGTGCTGATACGAAACGCGCAGGTCGTACGCCCCGGCGCTGGTCTGTGTGACGGCGTTCATGACGAACCAGACCTGCCCCTGAATCGTCGCAGCGGAGACGACGGCGTCGGTCGGCACGTCGCGGCCGCCGATCGCGAAGCGGAACTGGTCGGGCGTCTGACCGGGCAGCGGCACGCCGGCAGCGTCGACGACTTCGACGGTCGCCAGGAATCGATCGGGCGCGCCGGGATCGCCGACGCGCACCGGGTTGCCGCTCGTCGGCCGCACCAGGCGCAGCGTGGGCGAGACGCCGTTCACGGAGACGCGGTAGTTGGCCAGCGCATCGAGGCCGGCCACCATCAGCAGCACTTCGTCGAAGTTCTGATTCACCAGCGACAGCTCGAGGTTGCGCGCCTCGCTGCGGTGCTCGTACGCGATGGCGCCGTCGCGAATGCCGAGCACGGTGTAGAACACCGGAGCCGCCGAGTCCTGCGTCACGGTGATCGGCAGGACGGGCACATCCGCGGCCGGCCGGAACTGATAGTAGCGACCGCCCCACGGATTCACCGTTTCGTCGACGTCGAGGAAGCTGTCGCCGAGGTTGATCGCCAGATTCTGTTCGAGGCGCACCGCGGCGTACGCGCCGCCCGGCTGCGCCATGTCGGCGTAGCGGTATTTCGCATCGACCGTGCCGGTCAGGTTCTTGGCGTAGTTGGCGATCATGAAGTCCTTGTACGCCGTGCGAAAAGTCTGCGTGAAGCCGTTGGCCGTCAGCGCATCGTTGATGTTGGCGACGGCGTCGCGGCCGGGCGTGGCGGCCGACGCCTCCCAGAACTTCACGAGGAAATCGGTGCCGCCTTCGACCGTGTCGGCAGGCAGGTTGGTGCCGAATTTTTCCGTCATGTACGTCCAGAACAGCGCGCCGCCGTACGAGCTCAGGCGCAGGCCGACGTTCGGATTGCCGAGATAGCCGTTGACCTGGCCGACGTAGCCGGCGTAGCCGGTGGGGATGTCATCGAAGCATTCGGCCGTCGCGCGATTCGCGCCGAGGCAGAACTTGTCCTGCGACGAGCGCGCCTGTCCCTCGATCACCCAGCCAGCGTCGGGCTCGCTCAGGCCGCCGTAGCTGAATTGCAGAAAATGAAAGAGCTCGTGCTCGGTCACCAGCCACGCGATCGGATCGCCGACGCGCGTCGACGTATCGAACGGCGTCTCGATCAGCCACGGCGACAGGCCGAGGCTGCTGCCGCCGGCGCAGCCGCCGCCGTCGCACCAGACGATGTTGATCGGGATGCGATCGAGGCCACCGGACGGCGTGCCTGCGTCGCGGGTGAAGCCGACGCGGGCGAACGCCGCGCGCGCGCCCTGGCCGGCGCTCAGCTGCTGCTGCGCGAAATCGACCGACGCCGTGCACGCGTTCTGGCCGTCGATCAACGGGCAGGCGTCCGTGCCGCGCAGCCCGTAGAACACGCGGAAGTTGCCGTCCTCGACGACGCGGCGGTTGTTGCAGATTTCGCTATACGGCGAATACGTATCGTCTCCGGCGCGGTACGAGCGCACGCGATATTCGCGATTGATCACCGTCGGGTCGACGCCGGTGTCGCTCCACTGCGTGGCGTTCGCCGCCAGGTCGCCGACGAGATTCCATGCGCCGCCGCCGATGCGGCGCTCGACCTTCCAGCCGGTCTCGTCGGTGGCGGCGTCCTTCCAGCCGACGCGCACCGTGGTCTTCTGCCAGCCCTGGCACGACACGTTCACCGGCGTCGGCAGCGCAGCGCCGGGCGCGGCGCGCACCGACGGGGCGAACACGCTCACGAGACACAGCGCTGCGAGCCAGCGCACGATCGTTTTATTTTTCAAGATGATGCCTCCACGATTCGAACCATCGCCAGCCATCGATTCCGCCATCGACGGAAAGTCGTCGTTCGACGACAACGCTGCACGCGCGTCCGAGGTATACACCCGGCGCATTTTTTACGCTGTGATGCTTCCGACGTTTGGGGTGAGGCGTAGGCGACAGTCCGAAGCTTGCCCCAAACGGCGAATGCACCCCTACTTCACCGCCAGCGGCACGTACACCTGCGCCGCCGCGCGCACCGTCGCCGCGTAGGCGATCGATTCGTTGCCGGCGCCGTCGCGGTAGCGCACGTAGACCGCCGGCAGCTCAGCGTCGAAGTCCAGCTTCCAGTCGAGCTCGCCGGCATACGCCTGCCAATTCGCGCCGGCGAAGTCCGCACGATTCGAAATCATCATCTGCGTCACCCCGCTCTCGCCGTCGCTCGGCGGCGTCATCAACTCGCCGCCGTGGTCCTCCACCGTGTGCGGCGACACGCTGTCGCTGGCGATCAGTCGCAGCCGCACGGTCGGCGTAAACGCCACGCTCGGATTGCCGAGGATCGCCACACCGCCGTGCGGCGGCGAGTAGTCGACGCGCGGCACGGTGCACGCTTCGTTGGGAGTGACGCTGCTCTGGCCGTCGACGGTTTCTGACACCAGTAAGTAACAGTAGGCTGCATCGTTCACCACCGACGTCGTGTCGGTGATCACGCCGAGCGGCGGCTCCTGCACATCGATCTCTTCGTACTCATCACCGACGCGCACCACCTGCAAGCGCGAGGCGACAGTCGTGCTCAGCACACGGCGCAGCAGCCTCACACGCAGCAAGTTCGGATCGACGGAGTACTTTACCCACGTGCGGCCATTGCCGGGCCATGCCACGGTGTACGGCGGCTGCGTGCGACCTTCGTCCTTGACGCGTGGGTTCTTGTCGGTGCCGTCGGCCTCGCCGTCGTCGTCGGTATCCGGATCGCACGGATCGGTGCCGTTGACGTATTCCTGGTAGTTGGAAGAACCGTCTCGATCAGGATCTGATTCGGCATCGTACTTGCCGGCCAGCACACACGGCCAGCGCTTTTCCCACGGATCCGGCAGACGATCTTGATCCGTATCCGGCGGCTGTTCATCAGCCTCAATGTGGAATGACAGCAGCGCCTCGCGGCGGAAGGAGCCGATCGTCGGACTCGTGCCGTCTGCTCGCACCGTAACCTGATACGAACCGCCGAAGTAGGTGCCGAGGAAATCGCCGCCGTAAACGCCATCGTTCGCTGCGCCATCACCATGCAGGCCGTCATCGTGCATCAGCACTGTAGACGAGCTGTCGTCGGGAGCCACCACCGTCGCCGTCACCGTCGCGCCGAGCACCGGCACGGCTTCGTGCAGGAATGCCACCAGATGCGCCGGTGCACCGATCGCCAACTGATCGATCGGCGTCGAAACAAACGCACGCAGCGCCAGCCTGCTGCGCAAGGCACCCTGCACGAAGTACGGTGGCAGCGTCGTACCGGCCACATCAGACGAGTTCGACCCGTACAACACCAAGCGCCACGTACCTACAGCCGGATAGCTCACACGCCACACCGACTGACGATCGACGATCGAAAGCGTCGGCGTAATCAGCATGCCGGATGGATCGCGAAGCTCCCACGCATACAACCTCGGCAGCCAGCTCAACGTCAACAGCATTTCGTCTGCCTTCGCATCGACAGGGATGACGACTTCCTCTATCTGGGAATTCGGCACGGCCGGCCCGTATGCGCTGAAGAACTGCTGCATCTCGGCCTGCTGCGTGGCAATAAAGCGGTACTTCTCGTCCAATCGCAGCGGCAGCATCGGATCACTCACGAGCGCCGGCCTATCGCTGCGCGCCGCGGTGCCGTCCGCCGGTGCAGCGATAAAGTGATACGTACCTCGAGTTTCAACGGCAGCGCGATACATTTTCAAGCGATCGGCGTCCGGCCCGACGGCAACAGTGTGGATCATCGGCTTCTTGACGTCCGAATTGCGCACGTCGTGAATCGCATCGTCGAACGACTTCGTCCCAGCGTTGTGCAGGCCGTCGCTGAGCAGAACAAGCGACCAGACATGAGTCGTGATGCCGCGCGCCTTGAGTTCCTCCCAGCCAGCCATGACCGCGTCGCCGATGGCGGTGAGCCCGCCGGGCACGAGCGCGTCGATGGCAGCCTGCGCCGTCTCGCGCGAGCCGATCGGCGCCGGCGGCGGATCGGTCGTCCATTCGCGCATCGTCATCGGCATGGCGACGACGTGATCGAAGCTCTCCACGGCGATGCGGTCGCCCTCCTTCCAGCTGTCGACGTACAGCTTGGCCGCCTGTTGCGTCGCGGTGATCTTGTCGCCGTAGTGCATCGAGCCAGAGCGATCGATGATCAGCACGGAATCGTCGGCAGTGCGCGGTAGATAAAGCACGGCCAATTCATTCGTGCTGGTCAGCGCGTTCTGGTACGTCGCTCGCAGCGTATAAGGCCCGGAAAACGTCTGCGTCACAGCGTTCATGACGAACCACACCTGGCCTTGGATCGATGCAGCAGCGACGATGGACTCGGTTGGCACTGCCCGGCTACCGATGGTGAAACGAAATTGATCGGGAGTCTGGCCAGGCAATGGCACGCCGGCAGCATCAACGACTTCGACGACAGCCAGAAAACGGTCCGGTGCA
>JBIIIA010000287.1:0-4628 GCA_044235195.1 Thermoflexales bacterium | reverse complement strand
GAATTTTTTCCAGTTCTCTGCTGCTAAATTTACTCGCGAGCATCAGGCGCGTGATGAGAAATTGAGTGCAGTCAGTAATTTCGACGCGACGTCCATCATAAAATCTTGTAAGCTCTGAAGGGATTGTGTGATCTGTCCAAATAATTATTTGAGGAAACAATCTTGCGCGCCGATCACGTAGAACATCTGGATAAGGATCCGGAAATCGATACACATGCAATGCCGAATCACCAATCAGAAAACCATCCGATCCTCGATTTTTCATTTTCTCAATAGCAACGCGGTAGTCATCAAGAGAACTGTCTGGTGACGCAAGAAGAAGTGATGCGCCCACCATGTGCCGAACCACATGTTTCATCTGACTTCTATGCGAGCTTCTCATCTCCTGAAAAAACTGATTGAAATTTTCCAGCAAACTGCATTGAACGTCATAGCAAAAAATCAAAGTTTTAGATCTAGTTGATTTTAATTTTGTCCGCTTACTGTCTGACATATCTCGTCCCTCCTCAGCCCGATTATGGCGCCGTTTTAGGTTTATCAAACCTCCCCCTCACCTCAGGCATACCGCGATAACTCGCGTCGTCGTCGCTTCGCATCACTGGCGTGTCTTTGTGCACGTGCAGCGTCGTCCAGTGGCGATCGATGATCGAAACGAAGTCCGTCGCCCACACAGGTTCGTCGGGATAGGCGACCATATACGACTCCCCCGCATCGTCCTGCGATGGGAAGCCATCACCGAACGCCACGAATCGAAACACATCGCCCGGCGTCAAGTCTCCGAGTTTCATCGCTCCCTCACCTCCGGCGTAGACGATCTTCACTGCCTGCATCCTGGCATACTTTTCGACCTGCGTGACATCGGCTCATGCATTCGATCGTCGCGCAACGCGCCCGGTCACACCGCCCCAGCCTCACTCTCTCCTCACTCCTCTCCACTCTTTTCTCCGCCCCCCACCCTCCACACCGTCGGTATCATTCCTCCCATGCCCAGCAGCACAGCACCTTCTTCTTACTGGCTCGACAAGACCGTCGTCGTCACCGGCGGGGCCGGATTCCTCGGCTCGCACGTCGTCGACGAGCTCGTCGCTCGCGGCTGCCCACCGGCACACATCCTCGTCCCGCGCAAGGCGTCCTACGACCTCGTGCACGACGATCACGTGCAGCGCCTGTACGCCGACGCCGCGGCTCTCGGCCGCCCGCTCGTCGTCATTCACATGGCCGCCACCGTCGGCGGCATCGGCGCCAATCGCGAGAACCCCGGCCTGTTCTTCTACGAGAACATGATGATGGGCGTGCAGATGATCGAGGCCGCCCGCCATCACGACGTCGCCAAGTTCGTGCAGCTCGGCACCGTGTGCGCGTACCCCAAATTCACGCCGGTCCCCTTCCGCGAAGAAGACATCTGGAACGGCTATCCCGAGGAGACCAACGCTCCCTACGGCGTCGCCAAGAAGGCGCTGCTCGTGATGCTCGAGAGCTACCGCGCGCAGTACGGGCTCAGCAGCATTTATCTGCTGCCCACCAACCTCTACGGCCCGCGCGACAACTTCGACCCGCGCTCGTCGCACGTCATCCCCGCCCTCATTCGCAAATGCATCGAGGCGGTCGACGCCGGCGCGAGCGAAATCGAAGTGTGGGGCACCGGCGCCGCCAGCCGCGAATTCCTGCACGTCGCCGACGCCGCGCGCGCCATCGTGCTCGCCGCCGAACGCTACGACGGCGCCGAACCCGTCAACATCGGCGCCGCACACGAAGTCACCATCCGCGAACTCGTCCCGATGATCGCCGAGCTGTGCGGCTTCTCCGGCACGCTGCGCTGGGACGCCTCCAAGCCCGACGGCCAGCCGCGCCGCTGCCTCGACACCTCCCGCGCCCGCGATCTCTTCGGCTTCGTCGCCGCCAAAGACCTCCGCGAAGGACTGCGCGAAACCATCGCCTGGTACCGCGCGCAGGCAAGCTAGTCTACGCCTCACCCCCTGCCCCCTCTCCCCCTCGATTTCGCTTACGTTTTTGTCGAGCAAAGTAATGGTAAGGGCGCGAAATCTCGGCGAAGAGGGGGAAATGACTGCCACGCTCCCCCTCTTCGCCGAAATTTCGCGCGCTTCCTCGAGCGTTGATCTGCAACGATCTGCGCGAAATTGAGGGGGAGAGGGGGCAGGGGGTGAGGCGTTGCGCGACAAAAACTGGTAATCTCCTCGCATGCTCGCTCGTCTACCCGCCATGCGCTCGCGGGACTTTCGCATCTTCTGGATCGGTCAGTTCATCTCGCTCGTCGGCACGTGGATGCAGAACACCGTGCAGCCCTACGTCGCCTATCACCTCACCGGGCAGCCGCTGTACCTCGGACTGATCGGCTTCGCCGGCACGCTGCCCACGGTGTTCCTCACGCTGCCCGCCGGCGTGCTCATCGAACGGCTCGACAAGCGCCGCGTCGTCCTCGCCATGCAGGCGATCATGGCAGCGCAGGCGCTCGCCCTCGCCGTGCTCGCGCTCACCGGCGCGCTGCAGATCTGGCACATGCTCGCGCTCGCGCTCGTGCTCGGCATGGCCAACGCCGTGGAAATCACCGCGCGTCAGTCGATGATGCCCGACCTCGTCGAGCTGACCGATCTGCCCAACGCGCTCGCCCTCAACGCCGCCGGCTTCAACCTGGCTCGCGTCGCCGGCCCGGTCCTCGCCGCGCCGTTCCTGCTGCTCGTGCAGGACGGCGGCGAAGGCTGGGCGTTCATGGCCAATGCGCTGAGCTATCTGATCGTCATCGGCAGCCTGTTCCTGCTGCGGCCGCGGCCGCATCGCGACGTGCCCGTCGCTTCGAAAAATCACGTGCAGGCTTTTCGCGAAGGGCAGACGTTCATCCGCGGCTCGCAGGTCGTCTCGCTGCTCGTCATGCTCTCCGGCGTGATCGGCTTCTTCGGCTTCACCGCCGCACAGCAGATCCCGGTCTTCGCCCACGATGTGCTCGGCGCGCCGGGCGACACCGAAGCGATCGTCGCCTCGCGCAACAGCCTGCTCGTCTCCGCACTCGGCGTCGGTGCGCTGGCGTCGTCGGTGCAGCTGTCGCTGTTCTCCAGGCTGCGCCGCAAAGGCCTGCTCATGAGCATCGGCCACTTCGTCTTCGGCGCCGCCATCATGCTCGCCGGCCTCAGCCGCAGCTTCCCGCTCACGCTGCTGGCCTTCGCCCTGATCGGCTGGGGCCAGGTCACCGCGCTCAACCTCACGAATCAGATCATCCAAATCATCGTGCCGTCGTCGCTGCGCGCGCGCGTGTTCAGCACATACCTGTGGGCGCTGCAGGGCGCCACGCCGTTCGGCTCGCTGGCCATGGGCTGGGTCGCACAGCACTACGGCTCACCGACCTCGGCGCTCGTCGCCGGCGCCGCCTGCTTCCTCACGCCGCTCGTCATTCACCTGCGCACCGCGTCGCTGCGTGAGTTCGTGGATGAGTGAAACCTCACATGCACGCCCGCAGCCGCTCGGCCGCCTGCTCCGCGGTCAGGTCGCGCTGCGGCTGCGCCAGCATCTCGTAGCCGACCATGAATTTCTTCACCGCAGCGCTGCGCAGCAGCGGCGGATAAAAGTGCAGGTGCATGTGCCATTCGTCGTGCGCCTCGCCGTCGTACGGCGCCTGGTGCACGCCCATCGTGTACGGGAAGCTCACGTCGAACACGCGATCGTAGGCGGCGGTGAGATGCTGCATCGCATCGGCCAGCGCGTCGCAGCCGGCGTCGTCGAGGTCGACGATGCGGCGCACCGCGCGCTTCGGCAGGATCATCGTCTCGAACGGCCACACCGCCCAGAACGGCACGAGCGCGACGAATCGTTCGTTCTCGTACAGCACGCGCGCCCGATCACGGAGCTCGTGGTCGACGTATTCCTGCAGCAGGCCGCGATGCGCGAGCTGGCCGCGCGTCTCCTTCTCGACTTCGGTCGGCACGTGCGCCGTGGCCCACAGCTGGCCGTGCGGATGCGGGTTGCTGCAGCCCATGATCTCGCCCTTGTTCTCGAACAGCTGCACGTACGAAATGTCCGGGCGCGCGCCGAGCTCGGCGCACTGTTCGGCCCACACGTCGACGACGGCGCGAATGCCGGCCGTGTCGAGATCGGCCAGCGTCAGGTCGTGGCGCGGTGAAAAGCAGATCACGCGGCACACGCCCGTCTCCTGCTGCGCGCGCAGGAAGACCGGCTCCGTCGATTCGGCGTGCGCACCGCCGTCGCTGCGCAGCAGCGCCGGGAAATCGTTGTCGAACACGTACACGCCGGTGTAGTTCGGATTCGTCACGCCGTTCACGCGCGTGTTGCCGGCGCACAGATAGCACTTCGGGTCGTGCTGCGGGCGCGTCGCCGCAGCGACCTTCTCGACGGCACCCTGCCACGGGCGCGTCGCACGCTGCGGCGAAACGAGAATCCATTCCTGAGTGAGCGGGTTGTACCGCCGATGCGGTTTCGTGTAGTCCATGGCGTCGGCTGGCTATTGTAGGAGAAGCGGACGCCTCACCCCCTGACCCCCTCTCCCCCTCGATTTCGCTCACGTTTTTGTTGAGCAAAGTACTGGTAAGCACGCGAAATCTCGGCGAAGAGGGGGAATTTCCGCCACGCTCCCCCTCTTCGCCGAAATTTCGCGTCGCCGG